>NZ_JBKJPP010000159.1:0-94057 GCF_046595215.1 Lapillicoccus sp.
TATCGGCATCGGCGGCTCGATCCCGTTCGTTGCCGCCTTCGCGGAGAAGTTCCCTGACGCCGGCATCCTCGTCACGGGTGTCGAGGACCCTGACACCCGCGCCCATGGCGCGAACGAGAGTCTGCATCTCGGCGAGTTCGAGCGGGTATGTCTGGCCGAGGCGATCTTGCTGGAGCGCCTGAGCCTGTTACGCCTCTGAGGGTCTTGCTCCGCCCACGGTTCCCACGCCCCCGCGGTCCGGTGCCACGGCCACGGTCCCGGCGCCGCAGGCCAGCGAGTCCCCTCGTCGGGATGGTCAGTCGATGGCCGTCTTGCCGGGCAGTGCCAGCATCTGGTCCAGCGCCACCTTGGCCCACTTCGCCACGTCCGGGTCGACCTTGATCTGGTTGACGACCCGCCCGGCGACCAGTGACTCGAGCGTCCACACGAGGTGCGGGAGGTCGATGCGGTTCATCGTGGAGCAGTAGCAGACGCTCTTCTCCAGGAAGGTGATGTGCTGCCTCGGGAACGTGGTGGCGAGCCGGCGCACGAGGTTGAGCTCGGTGCCGACTGCCCACGAGGTCCCGTCTGGTGCTGCGGCGATGGTCGCGATGATCTTCTCGGTCGAGCCGACCGCATCTGCGGCCTGGACGACCTCGTACCGGCACTCAGGGTGAACGATCACCCGGACATCGGGGATGGTGGCGCGGGCGGCCTCGATCGCCTCGAGCGAGAACCGGCCGTGCACCGAGCAGTGTCCCCGCCACAGGATGATCCGCGCGGCCTGGACCTGCTCACGGGTGAGACCTCCGGCAGGCTTGTGCGGGTCAAAGACCACGCAGTCCTCCAGCGACAGGTTGAGGTCTCGCACCGCGGTGTTGCGTCCGAGGTGCTGGTCGGGCAGGAACAGCACCTTGCCCCGTCCGTTGACCCCGCCGTGCTGGTCGAACGCCCACGCAAGGGCGGTCCCGGCATTGCCCGACGTGCAGATCGTGCCGCCATGGCGACCGGTGAAAGCCTTGATCGCGGCGGAGGAGTTCATGTAGCTCACCGGAACCAGCACGTCCGCGACGCCCAGCTCGGCCAGGTCGTCCCAGGCGTCCTCGACCTGGCCGATTGCCGCCATGTCCGCCATCGAGCACCCCGCGGCAAGGTCCGGAAGAATGACCTGCTGGTGGTTTGCCGTGAGGATGTCGGCCGACTCCGCCATGAAGTGCACGCCACAGAAGACGATGTATGGCGCGTCGGGTCGGGCTGCCGCCTCCTTGGCCAGCTTGAAGCTGTCGCCGGTGACGTCGGCAAACTCGATGACCTCGTCGCGCTGGTAATGGTGGCCGAGCACGAAGACTGTCTCGCCGAGGGCGGCCTTCGCGATGCGGGCGCGTTCGACCAGGTCCGGGTCTGAGGCAGCCGGCAGCTCGCCGGGACACTCGACGCCCCGTTCGGAGGCGAGGTCGCTGCCCCGGCCAAGGACGAGTAGTGGCAGCGGGGGGTGACCAGACGGTTCCAGTGTGATGCTCACCCGCTGATCGTATGCCGCTGCTCGAATGCCGCTGCGCGGAGATCCCGTTCGCGGTGTTGGTTCGCGGTCGGCAAGGTGGGGTCTGCAGGCGCGTCGTCCCGCGTCTGGCACAGAGCTTCTCACCAGGTCCCTAAGGTTTGGCAGATGCACTATGTAGTCAGTGACGTGCACGGTCATCCAGAATCGCTGCTTGCGGCGCTGCGTCAGGCGGATCTGCTCGATACTGCCGGGAGCTGGTCTGGCGGGGAGAGCCGCCTGACCTTCATGGGCGACTACCTCGACCGTGGTCCGGATGGCATCGCGGTTGTCGATCTGGTTCGACGGCTGCAGGGCGAGGCGGTCGCGATGGGTGGTCGGGTCGACGCCATGATCGGCAACCACGAGGTTCTGGCGCTGGGCATGAGCCGTTTCGGGGATCAGCCGGTCCGGTCAGAGCCCTGGGGTGGAAACAGCTTCGCCCACAGCTGGGCTCAGAACGGTGGCAGGCTCAGTGACCAGCAGCGACTCACGGACAAACACCGGGAGTGGCTGTCCGGCCTCGACGCTGTGGTCCTGACCGGACCTGACCTGCTGCTGCACTCCGACACCACGACATACCTCCTCTGGGGTCACACGATCGGGCAGATCAACGACGAGGTGCGCAGGGTGCTGGCTGACGGCGACCTCGAGGAGGTGTGGAGCTGCTGGGTCCGGTTGACAGCCCGCCACGCCTTCGCCGGCCGTGATGGCGAGCAGGTGGCCGCCGGGCTTCTCGACGAGCTCGGCGGCGAGCGCATCGTCCACGGCCACAGCATCATCGCCACACTTTCCGGACAGGAGTCCGCCGAGGTCACCGGTCCGCTGTCATATGCCGGCGGCCGGGTTCTCGCCATTGACGGCGGCATCTACGCCGGAGGGCCCTGTCTGGTCGTCCGCCTCGACGATGAGCCCGCCAGCACGTCATGACGACCTGCCACCCGCCTGACCAGCCACCCGCCTGACTGTGAACGTGTTAGCGGCCTGACAACATGGGCTCGTGCGCGTGCTCATTGCCCCCGACTGTTTCTCCGGCACCCTCAGCGCTGCCCAGGCCGCCGAGGCGATTGCCGACGGCTGGCGACACGCGGCGCCGGACGACGACCTCACCCTGGTGCCGCTGAGCGATGGGGGACCCGGGTTCATGGACGTCCTGTCCAGGGCGCTGGTCAGTGAGACCGTGTCCGTCACCGTGGCAGATCCGCTCGGGCGTCCGGTTCCAGCCGCCATCCTGTTGGTTGACGTGGGCACCACGCGGACGGCATACATCGAGTCTGCTCAGGCGTGCGGTCTGCACCTCCTCGCCGAGGACGAGCGCAACCCCATGGTGACCAGCACATACGGCGTGGGCCAGCTCATCGACGCAGCCGTGGGCGAGGGTGCGACGCGGGTCGTGGTCGGGCTTGGTGGCAGCGGGACCAACGACGGGGGGGCCGGCATGCTCGCCGCGCTCGGCGCAGGCGATCCGAAGGTTCTGGCCGTGGGGGGTGCCGCGCTCAGCCGGCTTGCGGACGATGCGCTGCAGGGCCTCCCGATGGTCCGCGAGCGGCTGCGCCCCGTCGAGCTCGTCCTGGCCACCGATGTCGACTCGCCTCTGCTCGGGTTTCAGGGAGCGAGTGCGGTGTTCGGGCCACAGAAGGGCGCGACGCCCGAGATGGCGCAGGAGCTCGAGTCGGCGTTGGGGCGCTTCACCGAGGTCGTCGGCACGGTAGATCCCCACGGCCGGGACCTGCTCACGGGCACAGCGATTCGACGGGACCGCGAGCCGGGTGCGGGGGCCGCTGGTGGCTTGGGCTTCGGACTGTTGTTGCTGGGCGGTCATCGGGTCAGCGGGGTGCAGGTGGTGCTAGAGGCTGTCGGCTTCGATGCCCTGGTCCTGGCCACCGACCTGGTCATCACCGGCGAGGGCACCTTCGACTGGCAGAGTCTGCGCGGCAAGGTCGTCGCGGGCGTGGCTGAGGCCTCGCTGGTCAGGGCGAGACCGGCCGTGGTCATCGCAGGACAGGCGTTGGTGGGCCGTCGCGACTGGATGGCGCTGGGTATCAGCGGGACCTATGCCGTGGCCGAGAACCCGGGCCAGATCGCAGCCGCACTGGCTGACCCCGCAGGGACGCTCAGCAGAAGAACCGAAAGAGTGGCCACGACGTGGTCCACCCGTCAGACCTGACAACGTAGGCTTTGATAACTGGGAACACATTCGAGCGTCTCTGGGTTGGCACTGTTGACCATCTGTCCCACGACCCAGACACCGCTCGACGGCACACGCTTGACCGACACACGATCGACTCACTACCGAAGGACGCACCCATGAGTGTTCAGGACGACACCCAGGCTCGACTCGCGCAGGCAGTTGTCGAGGAGGCCGCGGCCGACAAGCCAGCACACGGCGTGCTGCTCTCTGACTTTGCCGCTGTCAAGGTCAAGAGCCTGCTCGAACAAGAGGGCCGCGACGACCTTCGCCTGCGAGTCGGTGTTCAGCCCGGCGGCTGCTCCGGCTTGGTCTACCAGCTGTACTTCGACGAGCGCACCCTCGACGGTGACCTGGTCGTGGACTTCGGCGGTGTCGAGGTCGTCATCGACCGGATGAGTGCCCCCTACCTCGACGGCGCGTCGATCGACTTCGCCGACACGATCGAGAAGCAGGGCTTCACCATCGACAACCCCAACGCCGGCAGCTCCTGCGCCTGCGGCGACAGCTTCGGCTGACCCAGCCCGAGCACCAGCGGCGGCACGACACGCAGGGCCCGGGAGCGATCCCGGGCCCTGTGCTCGCTGGTGGGACCGGCGGCTGCGTCCACACGACGTCCGGCGCTGCGTCTGCGCGGGGTCCGGCGGCGGATCGGATAGGTTCTGCGGGTGAAGATCGCCCTGACCGGTTCCATTGCCACCGACCACCTCATGACGTTCAAGGGCCGCTTCTCGGACTCCCTCGTCGTCGAGCAGCTCGACAAGATCTCGGTGTCGTTCCTCGCGGACGACCTCGAGATCCGCCGTGGGGGGGTCGCGGCAAACATCGCGTTCGGCATGGCCAACCTCGGGCAACGGCCGGTCCTCGTCGGGGCGGTCGGCGAGGACTTCGCGGACTACCGGTCGTGGCTCGAGCGCCACGGGGTCGACTGCGAGGCGGTCCACGTCTCCGGCACCAAGCACACCGCGCGGTTCGTCTGCACGACCGATGACGACATGGCCCAGATCGCCACCTTCTACGCCGGCGCCATGTCGGAGGCCCGGGCGATCGAGCTCAAGCCGGTGGCCGACCGGGTCGGCGGGCTCGACCTCGTGCTCATCGGGGCCAACGACCCCGAGGCGATGCAGCGGCACACCCAGGAGTGCCGCACCCGGGGCATCCCCTTCATCGCCGACCCGTCGCAGCAGCTCGCCTTCGCCGACGGGCCCTTCATCCGCCGTCTCATCGACGGCGCGGCATACCTGTTCACCAACGAGTACGAGGCCCACCTCACCGAGCAGAAGACCGGCTGGGGCCACGACGAGATTCTCGACCGGGTCGGCACCCGGGTCATCACCCGCGGCAGCGACGGCGTGAGCATCCACCGCCGGGGTGAGGAGAGCATCACGGTCCCGGTCGCCCGGGAGGTGCGCAAGGCGGACCCGACCGGTGTCGGCGACGGGTTCCGGGCCGGCTTCCTCGTCGGCCTGTCCGGGGGCCTGGGCCACCGGCGCTGCGCCGAGCTCGGCTCGATGCTCGCGACCTATGTCATCGAGACGGTGGGCACCCAGGAGTACTCCCTCGGCCAGGAGCACTTCCTGCGCCGGCTCACCGAGGCCTACGGCGAGCAGGCGGCGTCCGAGATCGCGCCGGTCGTGGCCTGCCTGCGCGCCTGACCGCGACCCTGCCGTGCCGATCCCGCCCGAGCCATCGGCCTACGCCTTCGACCTCGCGGGCGTGGCCGCGGGGGAGGACCTCGTCGGGATCGGCGCCGACCTCACCCCCGGCACGCTCCTTGCCGCCTACACCACCGGCCTGTTCCCCATGGGACTCGGTGAGCACGGGGGGCCGCCGATGGGCTGGTGGTCGCCCGACCCCCGCGGCGTGCTGCGCCTCGACGACCTGCAGGTGAGCAGGTCGCTGCGCCGGTCGATGCGCCGCTTCGAGATCAGGGTGGACACCGCCTTCACCGACGTCGTCCGCGCCTGCGGGGACCCCGCCCGCGAAGGGCGCTGGATCACTCCGCAGATCCGCGATGCCTACCAGCGCCTCCACGAGCTCGGCTGGGCCCACTCGGTCGAGGTCTGGCAGGGCGGCGAGCTGGTCGGCGGGCTCTACGGCATCGCCGTCGGGGGGCTCTTCGCGGGGGAGTCGATGTTCCACACGGTCACCGACGCGTCGAAGGGTGCCCTCGTCGGGCTGCGCGACCTGCTCGCCGTCGACGACGACCCCCGGCGCATCGTCGATGTCCAGTGGCGCACGGACCACCTCGCAACACTGGGGATCACCCAGGTCCCGCGGCCGGACTACCTGCGGCTGCTGGAGGTCGCCCTGACGACGCCGCTGCCGCCGGCTTTCGCCTGAGCCCCGACCCCAGCCCCGACCTCAGCCGCGGTGACGGACGAGGTATGCCGTGTGGGTCCCCTCGTCGGTCACCTCGACGAGGTCGTGGCGCCGCATCCGGCAGAACGCGGGGACGTCCGTGCGCGCGGCCGGATCGGTCGCGAGCAGCAGCACGCCCGCTCCGGGGGGCAGGTCCTTGAGCAGCGCACCGAGCCGGATGACGGGCATGGGGCAGCGCTGGCCGCGCGCGTCGAGGAGCACGGGTGACGGGGCGTCGTCTCCCGCGGGGGCGTCATCCCCGGTCTGGGCCTCGCCTCCCGCGGTGGCGTCATCCCCGGTCTCGGCGTCATCTCCGGCGCGGGCGGGATCCAGCCCGGTCACAGCCGGTCCGTCCCGAGCCGGGCCCGGACCGTGGCGACCGCTGCGGGCAACGCCGTGCAGAAGGCGTCGACCCCCGCGGCCCGATCGGGCCCGGAGGCAGCCAGCGGGAGGGTGACCCGCACGTTGCCGTGGGTGAGGACGCCCATCGCCGCGAGGACGTGGCTCGGCGCAAGGGTGCTGGCGGTGCACGCCGACCCGGACGCGACAGCGAAGCCACGCCGGTCGAGCTCGTGGACGAGCGCCTCGCCGTCGACGAAGAGGCAGGAGAACGTCGTGACGTGGGGGAGGCGGTCACCGGGGTCACCGACGACCTCGGTGTCCTGCACGAGGGCCGCCGCCGACCGGACCCGGTCGACGAGTGCACGTGCCTCCTGCGCGTCCGTGACCCGCACGGCCTCGGTCTGGCGCCAGGCCTCGGCCGCGGCCAGGAGCAGCGGGATCACAGGTTCGACGTCGGCGCGGCCGTGCTCGAGCTCACTCGGCGCGCCCGGGCGCCGCCACCGGGTGCGCTCCGGCACGACGAGGACGCCGACGCCGCCCGGCCCACCCCACGACCGGGCGTCGCCGACGAGGACGTCGTAGGCCTCGGGCACCGGGTCGCGCCCGAGCGCGGCCATGGCGTCCACGACGAGGGGGACGCCGTGCTGCTCGCAGCGGTCCCGGGCCTCGAGCAGCGGCTGCCGTGTGCCGACCTCCCCGTTGGCGCACTGGAGGGCGGCGACCACCGTGCCCGGCACGCGCAGCGCGGCGTCCCAGCCGGCCAGATCGACGCGTCCGTGCCGGTCCACAGGGACCTCGGCGAGCAGTCCGGGCTGCTCCCCAAGAGCGGCCCGGTGCCGCGCGGGGACGAGGACTGCGGAGTGCTCCACTGCGCTGGCGACGGTGCGCGCCCCCCGGCGCCGTCCGGCATACAGCAGGCCCTCGACGGCAGCCGTGAGGGCGCTCGGGCCGCCGGGCAGGAAACTGACCTCGGGGGGTCGCACGCCGAGGCCCGCGGCGATGACCTCACGGGCCTGGTCGAGGAGCCGGCGGGCCTGTCGCGCCTCGGAGTACAGCCGGCGGGGGTCGGCCCAGCCCACCTCCAGCGCGGCCATCAGGGTCTCGCGTGCGGAAGGGTGCAGCGGCGCGCAGGCCCCGTCGAGGACGGTCCTGGCACGTGCCTGATTGTTCGGATCCGCCACCCGCTCACGTTAGTCGCACCCTCCCGTGCCGAGACCCTGTGGGGGAGGTACTGTTTGACGGTCAGCGGACCTCGGACACGGAAGGTGCTCCCGTTGCGCAAGCACGAAGAGACGGCCGGTCGCGTCACGCGTCGGGGCTGGACGGTCGCCACCCTCGTGGTGGCCAGCTCGATCCTCCTGAGCGGGTGCGCGGGCAACGGCTCGGCCTCGAGCGGGTGGTTGCCCCAGGGCGCCAACGGCGGCGAGGTCACGGGCAGCACCGGGCGGATCACGTCGCTGTGGGTGGGCACCTGGATCGCGGCGCTCGCCGTCGGCATGATCGTCTGGGGCCTCACGATCTGGGTCATGGTCGCCTACCGGCGCAAGAAGCACGACACGGGACTTCCACCGCAGCTGCGATACAACGTGCCGATCGAGATGCTCTACACCATCGTGCCCGTCTTCATGGTGGCCGTGCTGTTCTACTACACCGCCCGCGACGATGCCGTGCTGATGGACAACTCGGCGACGCCCGACGTCACCGTCAACGTCGTAGCCAAGCAGTGGAGCTGGGACTTCAACTACGTCGACGCCAACACCTTCGAGTCCGGCATCCAGACCGAGCTCGACCCCAACACGGGTGAGCCGCTGAACGCGATGCCGGTCCTTTACCTCCCCGAGGGCAAGCGCGTCCAGTTCGTCCTCAACGCCCGTGACGTCATCCACTCCTTCTGGGTGCCGGCCTTCCTGCGCAAGCTCGACATGATCCCGGGCAAGACCAACCGCTTCCAGGTGGTGCCGACCCAGCAGGGCGAGTTCCAGGGCAAGTGCGCCGAGCTCTGCGGGGCCTACCACTCGCAGATGCTCTTCAAGGTCAAGGTCGTCTCCCCGGCCGAGTTCGACGCCCAGATGACCAAGTTGCGGGCCCTCGGCCAGACGGGGCAGCTGTCCACCGCGCTCAACCGCGAGCCGGTCCTGCCGCAGGACCAGAAGCTCATTCCGTCCTCCACCGGGAGCAAGTGATGGCCACCGCGACCCCGACCGTCGAATACGTCACCCACGAGCGCGCTGCGGCGCGGCCTCGGCTGGCACCGGGCCAGACCGTCGTCAAGTGGGTCACCACCACCGACCACAAGATCATCGGCAACCTCTACTTCATCACCTCGTTCATCTGGTTCCTGCTCGGTGGCGTCATGGCGCTGCTCATCCGCTCCGAGCTCGCCGCCCCCGGTCTGCAGATCGTCGACAGCCCCGAGCAGTACAACCAGCTGTTCACCATGCACGGCACGATCATGCTGCTGCTCTTCGCGACGCCTCTCTTCGCCGGTTTCGCGAACGCGTTGATGCCGCTGCAGATCGGCGCCCCTGACGTCGCGTTCCCGCGACTGAACATGTTCGCCTACTGGCTCTACCTCTTCGGCGGCATCATCGCCGGCGCTGGCTTCCTCACCCCCCAGGGGGCGGCGTCGTTCGGCTGGTTCGCCTATGCCCCGCTGTCGGACAACAGCTACAGCCCCGGCCTCGGCGGCGACCTGTGGGTCTTCGGCCTCATCCTGGCTGGTTTCGGCACGATCCTCGGAGCAGTCAACTTCATCACGACGATCATCTGCATGCGCGCGCCCGGCATGACGATGTTCCGGATGCCGATGTTCGTCTGGACCGTCCTGGTGACGTCGATCCTCGTGCTGATCGCCTTCCCCGTCCTCGCGGCGGCGCTCTTCGCCCTCGGCGCGGACCGCCGGTTCGGCGCGCACATCTTCGATGCCGAGAGCGGGGGGGTCCTGCTCTGGCAGCACCTGTTCTGGTTCTTCGGTCACCCCGAGGTCTACATCATCGCGCTGCCCTTCTTCGGCATCATCAGCGAGGTGCTGCCGGTCTTCTCGCGCAAGCCGATCTTCGGCTACAAGACCCTCGTCTTCGCGACCATCGCCATCGCCGCACTGTCGGTCAGCGTCTGGGCCCACCACATGTACGCCACCGGACAGGTGCTCCTGCCGTTCTTCGCGATCATGACGATGCTCATCGCCGTGCCCACCGGGGTGAAGTTCTTCAACTGGATCGGCACGATGTGGGGGGGATCCCTGACCTTCGAGACCCCGATGATCTGGGCCATCGGGTTCATCGTCACCTTCCTCTTCGGAGGTCTGACCGGTGTCATCCTGTCCAGCCCGGCACTGGACTTCCACCTCTCGGACTCCTACTTCGTCGTGGCCCACTTCCACTACACCGTCTTCGGGACGGTCGTGTTCGCGATGTTCTCCGGGTTCTACTTCTGGTGGCCGAAGCTCACTGGGCGGATGCTCGACGAAAAGCTCGGCAAGATCCACTTCTGGATGCTCTTCATCGGGTTCCACACGACCTTCCTCATCCAACACCTGCTGGGCATCGAGGGGATGGCCCGCCGGTATGCCGACTACCTCCCGTCAGAGGGGTTCCAGACCGCGAACGTCATCTCCACGGCCGGTGCGTTCCTCCTGGGCGCGTCGACGCTGCCGTTCCTCTACAACGTGTGGAAGACGTGGCGCTACGCCCCCATGGTCGAGACCGACGACCCGTGGGGCTACGGCGGCTCGCTCGAGTGGGCGACCTCCTGCCCGCCGCCGCGGCACAACTTCGACAGCATCCCGCGGATCCGCTCCGAGCGACCGGCCTTCGACCTGCACCATCCGGAGGCAGCGCCCCCCGAGGGCCCGCAGGCTGACCCGGGCACCATCATCCGGGTCCTGGGCCCGGCCGACCTGGGGGACATGTCAGGTCACAAGCCTGGTGAGGCCCACACGGACAAGGACAAACGATGAAGGTCGAGAGCAAGCTCTTCCTCTACCTCGCCCTCTTCTTTCTGCCGTTGGGACCCATCTACGGCGTCTGGAACCGGGGGGAGGACCTGGCCGGGCCGATCGCGCTCTTCCTGACGTCATTGCTGGCCGCGCTGGTCTCCTTCTACCTCACGGTCACGGGGCGCAACTTCACCGACCGTCCCGAGGACAACCCGGCGGCGCTCATCTCCGAGCAGGAGGGGGACTACGGCTTCTTCACCCCCTACTCGTGGTGGCCGTTCTGGCTCGGCCTGAGCGCTGCCGTCTGCTTCGCGGGCCTCGCGGTGGGTTGGTGGCTGTTCATCATCGGTGCGTCGTTCGGCGTCGTCGCCCTCGTCGGGTGGACGTTCGAGCACTACAAGGGCGAGTACGCCAACTGATCCACCCGCTCCATCGCGGTGCGGCCCTGGGACGTTCCGGGGCCCCACCTCGTCACGGCGGCCTCAGCCCCAGCCGAGGTCATGGAGCGTCGCGTCGTCGATCCCGAAGTGGTGCGCCACCTCGTGCACCACGGTGACGGCAATCTCATCACGCAGGTCCTGCTGGTCGGTGCACATCCGCTCCAACGGACCCTTGAAGATCGTGATCCGGTCCGGGAGGGACCCGGCATCCCACCAGCCGTCGCGTTCCGTCAGCGGGGTGCCCTCGTAGACGCCGAGGAGCTCCGGCTCGTCAGGTGGGGGCTCGTCCTCGACGAGCACGGCGACGTTGCTCATCAGCCGCGCCAGCTCGTCCGGGATGGAGTCCAGGGCGTCCGCGACAGCGCGCTCGAACTCTTCCTCACCCATCACGAGCCGGGTCGCGTCGTCGTCCATTGGCCCAGCCTCACACATGGACCGCGGCTGCATCTCTCAATGTCCCCCGCGACGTCAAGGGGTGAGGCCGGTCCTGTGGATGGTGGGGTGGTGAATACCCCTTGTGGACAACGTGGTTGGGGGTTCGGGGGCGTCGGTGGTGGTGTCTGGGTTGGGGTGATGGGACAGGTTCAGCAGCTGAGCGAACGCCGCGAGGTGGGACCTGGCTGAAGGGTCCTACGACGGCTACCTGCGCGAGGTCCGAACCGATGACACCGTCGCCCCCGATAACACCGTCGCCCCCGATAACACCGAAGCAACCGACACCCCCGACCCGCCGCCGCGACCATGACCGCGCCCCGGACCCCGCCGACGGCGGGACCCCAACCATGCCCGACGGCAGTGGCTACAGGGGCCATCGGGGCCGCCGGAGGGGTTGATCAGCCGATGTTGAAGGGGTCGCGCGTCGCTCCGGACAGCTCCACCCAGACGGACTTGGTTTCGGTGTACATGCGGACGGCGTCGATGCCGTTCTCGCGACCGAGGCCGGAGTGCCGGAAGCCGCCGAAGGGCACGTTGGGCGCTACCACTCGGTACGCGTTGATCCAGATGGTGCCGGCCCGCAGCGCATGGGCAACGCGGTGGGCGCGGTGCACATCGGTGGTCCAGACCGCGCCGGCGAGGCCGTATTCGGAGGCATTCGCGAGCTCGATCGCTTCCTCCTCGGTGGTGAACTTCTGCACGGACAGCACCGGTCCGAAGATCTCCTCGCACACCACCTGCATGTCGGGTGTGACGTCGGTGAGCAGAGTGGGCCGGACGAAGTAGCCACCCAGGTCGGGGTCCTGTCCGCCACCGCAGGCGACGGTCGCCCCGTCGGCGACGGCTGAGCGCAGGTAGCCGAGGACTTTCGTCAGCTGGGCGGCGTTGGCCAGGGGGCCCATTTCGGTCTCGGGGTCGGTGGGGTCCCCGAGCTTGATGGTTTCGGCGCGGGCCACGATGCGGGCCACGAGCTCGTCGTGGACGTCGGCGTGCACGAGGAGCCGCGAGCCGGCCATGCAGGTTTGGCCGCTGGCGGCGAAGACGCCGGAGATGACGCCGTTGGCGGCTGCTTCCAGGTCGGCGTCGGCGAAGACCACCTGGGCGGACTTTCCGCCGAGCTCGAGGGAGACGCGGGTCAGGTTGTTGGCCGCGCTGTGTGCGACGTCGATGCCGGTGAGGGTGGAGCCGGTGAAGGCGACCTTGTCGATCCCTGGGTGCCCGGCCAGGGCCTTGCCGACGGCGGGGCCGTTGCCGGTGACCACGTTCATCACCCCGGCGGGGAAGCCCGCCTCATCGAGGAGGGCGGCGAGCTCGAGGGCGGTGGCGGGGGTGTAGTCGCTGGGTTTGACGACAAGGGTGCAGCCGGCGGCGAGGGCGGGCGCGAGCTTCCAGGCCAGCAGCAGCAGCGGGGAGTTCCATGGCACGATGGCTGCGATCACGCCGAGGGGTTCGTGGCGGGTGTAGACGAAGTAGTTCGGCCGGTCCGACGGGATGGATTCGCCGTGCAGCTTGTCCGCGACGCCGGCGAAGTAGTGAAACCATTCGGGCACGTAGTGCATCTGGGTGCGCATCTCGCGTAGCAGCTTGCCCGAGTCACGGGTCTCCAGCTCGGCGAGCCGGTCGGCGTCGCGTTCGATGAGCTCGCCGAGGCGGTGCATCAGCTTGGCGCGGGCGAAGCCGGTGGTCGAACCCCACTCGCCGGTGAAGGCGGCGCGGCCGGCAGCCACGGCGCGGTCCACGTCGGCCACGTCGGCGTCGGGGACGGTGGCCCATGCCCGTTCGGTGTAGGGGTTGAGGGTGTCGTAGGTCGCGCCGGACAGCGCGTCGACAGATTGGCCGCCGATGCTCATGCGGTACGGAGTGAGGGACGTGTCGGTCATGACGCCTCCTGGAAGAGGATGGTGGGAAGGGCGTAGCGGTGCTGGAGCAAGGCATGTCCGGTGACGCCGTCGCCGGCTCGTTCGTCCACGATACGGCCCGAGCACATGACCAGGACGCGTTGGCAGGCGCCGACGATTCCCTCAGGGGTGGGTCTTGCGTGCCCCCGATATTCACCACCGTCTCTGCTGGTTGGGGCGCGGTGCTCGACGGTGAGCTCGACCCCGTCGAGGTGGCTTGTGTGCTCCCGGTCGGAAACGATGGTGGAGTGGGGTCATGGCCCCCACTCTCGTCGCACCGCCGAAGATGGCTCGGGGAGGGCGGGTGGCCATCCTTTCGCCCTCCTGGGCGGCCCCGCCCATTTCCCCGAGATCCACGAGCAGGCGATGCGCCGCCTGCGCGAGGTCGTCGGGGTCGAGCCGGTCGAGTACCCCACGACGCGCCGCGACAGCACACCGCAGGACCGGGCGGACGACCTCATGGCCGCCTTCGCTGACACGTCGATCGGCGCCGTCCTCGCCACCATCGGGGGAGAGACCAGATGACCGTGCTGCCACACCTCGAGCCTGGCGTGATCCGCCGGCACCCCAAGCCCTTCCTCGGTTACAGCGACAACACCAACCTGCTCCAACTGGTTGTGGCGACACGGCCTCGCAGCCTTCCACGGCGGCTCGACGCAGGTCCACCTCGGACCGGGACCTCAGGTCGCCTCGCTGCACCTGCGCTCCCTCGAGGCGGCCCTCTTCGACGGGGTCGACCTCGAGATCGCCGCTGCCGGAGTTCAGCGAGGATGGTCTCGACTGGGGCCTCGCTCGGGCGCTGACCGACGCGTCGCCGACGCGGCCCGCGGCGCCGTGGGCCTGGCACCGGCCGGATCACGTGGTCAGCGCACCTCATGGCGGCGTCCGACGACGAGCGGGAGGCCTACCGGTCGGACCAGCGCACGGCGGTGCTGCAAGAGCTCGCGCGCTACAACCCGGAGGCGATGGCGGTCTTCGGAGTGGACTTCGGGCATACGAGCCCGCAGTGGGTGCTGCCCTACGGGGGACGACTCACCGTCGACGGGCCGGCCCGGCGGGTCATGGCCCACTACTGATGCGGGTGACGGTGCGGGGCAAGCCGTGGACCAAGGCCATCGTGTTGGACGTGGACGAAGGACTCCGCCGAGCCCGCCTCGACGAGATGCTGCACGGCATACCCTGACCGACCTTCCCAACCGACGGGGACAGGGAGAGGGCGACCAACCCCCACGGGGTGGTCGCCCTCTCCTGCCGGTTGTCAGCGCCGTCGTGGCCCGATCAGTGACCGGACTCGGGTGCCCGTTTGATGGACTCGCGGTCGGCAGAGCCGAGCACCCGCGTCTCGGGCGCCTCCTTGGCAGGAGCCTCGATGGCCTCGTGATCGCCGTGGTGCTGGGCCGCCGCGAACTCCGCCGGGGTGACGGGATCCACCCGGTCGTTGAAGTAGAAGTGCGACAGCCTGCCCCGCGCGCGGTCCTTGCGGGCGGCCGGGCTGGCAACCCCGTTGGCGTCCGTGCCCGACGTCAGGACGAGGGGCTCGACCTTGTCGTGCTGCACGAGGGCGTAGCGCTCGAAGGGATCGAGCTGGTCGTGCTTCTCGAAGAACTTGCCCTCGGCGGTCCTGATGATCGTGCCGCTCTCACGACCGTGGAGCACCGTCTCGCGGTCGTGCCGCTGCAGGCTGAGACAGATCCGCTTGGTCACCCAGAAGGCGAGCGGGGGGACGACCAGCAGGCCGACCTGGAACGCGCGGGTAAGGTCGTTGATCGACAGGTGCAGCTTGATGGCCATGATGTCGTTGCCCGAGGCGAAGAACAGGATCAGGTAGAACGAGATCGCCATCACCCCGAGGCCGGTCCGGACCGGGGCGTTGCGAGGACGGTCCAGCAGGTGGTGCTCGCGCTGGTCACCGGTGGCCCAGGCCTCGATGAACGGGTAGGCGCCGGCGATGCCGTAGAGCACCGGGATGAGCAGGATGGCGCCGATGAACACGTTGAAGCTGAAGGTGTGCCCGAAGGCGACGAACTCGAGGAACCCGGGCAGTAGCCGCAGCGCGCCGTCGGCGAAGCCCATGTACCAGTCCGGCTGGGCGCCTGCTGTGACAGGTGACGGGTCGTAGGGACCATAGGCCCAGATCGGGTTGATCGTGACGAGGGCGGAGATCAGGGCCGTCACCCCGAAGACCATGAAGAAGAAGCCGCCGGCCTTGGCGATGTAGACGGGCATCAGCGGGAAGCCGACGACGTTGTTCTCGGTCCGCCCGGGACCGGGGTACTGCGTGTGCTTGTGGACGGCCACGAGGACGATGTGGGCCGTGAACAGGCCGACGAGGATGGCCGGCAGGAGCAGGACGTGCACGGTGAAGAGGCGGGGGATGATCGCCTCGCCAGGGAAGGCGCCGTCGAACATGGCGTAGGAGACGTAGGACCCCACGACGGGGATCGAGCGCATGAAGCCCTCGGCAGCCCGCAGGCCGGTGCCGGAGAGCAGGTCGTCCGGCAGCGAGTAGCCGGCGAAGCCCTCCACGATCGAGAGCATCGACAAGATGGTGCCGATGACCCAGTTGATCTCGCGCGGCTTGCGGAAGGCCCCGGTGAAGAACACCCGGAACATGTGGACCGTGACCGCCACGATGAACAACAGGGCGGCCCAGTGGTGGATCTGGCGGATGAGCAGGCCGCCACGGACGTCGAACGAGATGTCGAGCGTCGAGCGGTAGGCCTCTGACATGGTCACGCCGCTGAGGGGCAGGTAGGACCCGTTGTATGGGATCTGGGTGGCGCTCGGGACGAACCAGAAGGTGAGGAACGTGCCCGAGAGCAGGCAGATGATCATCGAGTACATAGCGATCTCGCCGAGCATGAACGACCAGTGGTCCGGGAAGACCTTCTTGAGCAGGAACGCGGCGCCCTTGGCCGCACCGGTGCGCTCGTCGACCCAGTTGGCGATCCCGCCAACCTGTTTCATGCCTGCTCCGGGTGCGGAGCCGTTGTCGGTGTCGTTCTCGCGCAGCGACGCTGCGCTCTTGGGGCTTGCCGTGGTGGTCATCAGCGCTCCCAGAAGCTGGGGCCAACGGGCTCGTGGAAGCCCTCGGGTGCGACGAGGTAACCCGCATCGTCGACGGTGATCTTCAGCTGCGGCAGCGGGCGCTTGGCAGGGCCGAAGATGACTTCGCAGTCCTTGGTGACGTCATACGTCGACTGGTGGCAGGGACAGAGCAGGTGGTGCGTCTGCTGCTCGTACAGACCGACCGGGCACCCGACGTGGGTGCAGATCTTGGAGTAGGCCACGATGCCCTGGTAACCCCACTGCAGGGCCTTCTGCCCCTGGGCGCCGGCATCGAAGTTGTCAGGGTCCAGGCGCATCAGCAGGACGGCCGCCTTCGCCTTGTCCTCGAGGAGGTGGGTGGAGTCCTTGAAGGTCTCCGGCAGGATGTGAAAGACCGACCCGATGGTCACGTCGCTGGCCTTGACGGGCGTCAGCTCGGGGTCACGCAGGAGCCTGATCGGCGCTCCGGGCTTGCCGTCCCCTGAGGGCTTGATGTCCCAGATCGTCTCGGCCAGCTCGTGCTTGGGTGTCGGGCCGAGCGACCCGGCGACCTGAAGGACGAAGGGCAGGGCGAAGAGACCCAGGGCCCCACCGAGGGAGTACTTGAGGATCGGGCGGCGGCCTAGCTGAGCCTTCTCGCCACCCCCCAGGATGATGTCGACGGCTTGGGCGCGGCTGGCGTCGTCCGAGCGCTGCGGGTGGCGCTCCTCCACCGACTCTTCGTCGGGCATGAGGGTCTTGGCCCAGTGCACGGCGCCGGCGCCGATGCCGAACAGGCTGATGGCCATGGTGACACCGAGCACGACGTTGAGCAGGTTGGCGTTGCCGATCCCCGGGATGAAGAAACCTGTCGAGGCGTCGATGGCGAAGTAGGCCACAAGGAAGACGAAGGTCCCGAGCATCGAGATACCGAACATCGTGGCCACCTGTCGCTCGGCGCGCCGGGCAGCCCGGTCGTCGGCGTCGGCGAGGCGGTGGACGTGCGGCGGCAGGCCCGGGTCCGGGAACCGGGCGGGGAGCCCGCCCGTGCCCGCGTGGTGGCCGTCGTCGAGGCGCACGACATCCGTCGAGGTGCTCCCACCGGCTGGTGTGGTCCTCTCGTTGCCGGAGGAAGGTGCGTGGTCGTTCATGCGCGTGGTCGTCCTGTCGCGTCGGTTTTTGTAATCATCCCAGAAACGGTGGGCATGTCCAGCCCCTCAGGCGGACTTCTGGCCGAGCCACACGGCGCAGCCGATCATGAGCCCGAGTCCGAAGACCCAGACGAAGAGGCCCTCGGACACCGGACCCAGGTTGCCGAGCGTCATCCCACCGACGTTCTGCTCCTCCTGGGTCGTCTTGAGCCAGGCGATGATCGAGTTCTTGCCCTCCGGGCTGATGTTGGCGTCGTTGAACACCGGCATCGACTGCGGGCCGGTGATCATCGCCTCGTAGACGTTCTTGCCGGCCACGCCCTTGAGCGACGGGGCGTACTTGCCGCGGGACAGGGCGCCACCGGCGCCGGCGAAGTTGTGGCACATCGCACAGTTGACCCGGAACAGCTCGCCGCCCAACGCGACGTTGCCGTCCTTGCCGGTCGTGTACTGGCCGTCGGGGATCGCCGGGCCGGGGGCGAGCGACGCGACGTAGGCCGCCATCGACGCGATCTGCTCCGGGGTGAACTTGATGGTGTCCTGGCGAGCGGCCTGGACGTTGGGCGCGGCCAACGGCATCCGGCCGGTGCCGACCTGGAAGTCCACCGACGCTGCGCCGACACCGACGAGGGAGGGGCCGGCCTTGGTGCCCTGACCGGCCAGCCCGTGGCAGGTCGCGCAGTTGGCGAGGAAGAGCGAGCGGCCGTCGGCGACCGAGTCGGCGGAGACCGCCGAGGCCTGGGCGGTCTTCGGCGCGAGCAGCGAGTAGGCGCCGCCGACGACGACCAGCCCCAGCAGCAGCAGGATGGCGATCGCGGCGGGGTGTCGTCGGTGTGCGGCCATGGCGTTCAACGTGCTGTCCTGTCGTCCGGAGGTGTCACTGTAGGTGTCACGGTGCTCTTGGGGCCGGAGTGCGTGGCGGTCATTTGAGGAGGTAGATGGTCGCGAAGAGGGCCACCCACACGACGTCGACGAAGTGCCAGTAGTAAGACGTCACCACCGCGCCGACGGCTTGGGTGTGCGAGTAGCGCTTCGTCGTGAAGGTGCGTCCGATGATGAGCAGAAAGGCGATCAGGCCCCCGGTGACGTGCATGCCGTGGAAGCCGGTCGCCATGTAGAAGACCGACCCATAGCGGTCCGAGGAGAGGGTGATGCCCTCGCTCGACAACGTGGCGTACTCGAAGACCTGACCGGCGATGAAGGCGGCGCCGAAGATGTAGGTGACGACGTACCACTCACGCATGCCCCAGCTGGGTCCGTGCGTCGGGGTCCGGCGGAGGGTGCGGATGAACCCGGTCTGCCACAGCTTTCCGGTGCGTGAGGCCTGGCCCGACTCTGCCCTCCATACGCCGAGCTGGCACCACAGCGAGGAGATGACCAAGACGAAGGTGTTGACCGAGGCGAAGGGGACGGCGAGCTTTTCCGTGTGGTCCGCCCACAGGTCGGGGGAGAGCGAACGGATCTGGAAGTACATCGCGAAGAGGCCCGCGAAGAACATCAGCTCGCTGGACAGCCAGACGATGGTGCCGACCGAGACCATGTCGGGCCGCGTCGCGGGTCCGTGCCCGGTGCTCACGGAGCGGGTAGGTGTTGCTGATGCTGTCGCCACCCGATGATTATTACCTCTCCTGTCCGAGGGGTGCACGCGACCCCCCGGGTTCCGGTCGGTAAACCCGCTGGTAAACCCCGGATCGCCGCGTGGAGGGTCAGCGCTACCATCACGCCATGACCGCTTCGCAGGCCACGCCGACGCACTCCACCGAGCTGGCCCCCGCCTCGGGCACGCCGGGCTCGAGGCCGCGACGCATCACGGTGCTCCTCTACAGCGACGACGTCGCCACCCGGGACGCGGTGCGGCTCGCAGTCGGCCGGCGGCCCGCCCGGGACGTCGAGGTGGCTGGCTGGCGTGAGGTGGCCACCCCTGCGGCCGCCGTCTCCGGTGTGGAGGCCGGCGGAGTCGACGTGGTCATCCTCGATGGGGAGGCCGCCAAGATGGGCGGCCTGGGACTGTGCAAGCAGCTCAAGAACGAGATCTTCGACTGCCCTCCGGTCCTGGTCCTGACCGGCCGTCCCCAGGACGGGTGGCTCGCGGCGTGGTCCCAGGCCGACCTCGCGGTCCCGCACCCGATCGACCCGGTCGCCCTCGCCCGGGCCGTCGCGGAGCTCGGGCGCCGGGCGGCTCCCGCGTCGGCCTGAGTCGATGACGGAGCCAGGCCAGCCCACCTGGCCGACCGTGTTCGTTGCCCTGCTCGCCGGGGAGGACCTCGCCTCCCGCGACGCGGAGTGGGCGATGGGCCAGATCATGACCGGCGAGGCCTCCCCCGCCCAGGTGGCGGGGTTCCTCATGGCGCTGCGCGCCAAGGGGGAGTCGGTCGAGGAGATGCGCGGCCTGGCTGACCAGATGCTGGCGCACGCCATCCGGATCGAGGTCGCGGGCCCGAGCCTCGACATCGTCGGCACGGGCGGCGACCGGGCCCACACCGTCAACATCTCGACGATGGCCGCCATGCTCTGCGCCGCCGCAGGGGTCACGGTGGTCAAGCACGGCAACCGGGCGGCCTCGTCGTCCTCAGGCTCGGCGGACGTTCTCGAGGCTCTCGGCATCGACCTCGCGCTGCCCGCCGAGAAGGTCGCAGGCATCGGCGAGGATGCCGGCATCACCTTCTGCTTTGCCCAGGTCTTCCACCCGTCGATGCGGCACGCGGCCGCCGCGCGCCGTGACCTCGGCATCGGGACGGCCTTCAACTTCCTCGGGCCGCTCACCAACCCGGCACAGCCGACGTATGCCGCGGTGGGCGTCGCCGACGCGCGCATGGCGCCCCTCGTGGCCGGGGTCTTCGCCGGCCGGGGCAAGGACGCCGCAGTCTT
Organism: Lapillicoccus sp.; assembly: GCF_046595215.1. NCBI lineage: Bacteria > Bacillati > Actinomycetota > Actinomycetes > Micrococcales > Intrasporangiaceae > Lapillicoccus > Lapillicoccus sp. The sequence goes on from NZ_JBKJPP010000159.1 coordinate 20,164, forward strand.
CCGGGGGGACGACGGACTCGACGAGCTGACCCTTGCCACGACGTCGACGGTGTGGTGGGTGCGCGGCGGCGGTGTCCGTGAGCACGTCATCGACCCGACCCGCCTCGGCCTCGCGAACAGCCCCACCGAGTCCCTGCGCGGCGGCGACGCCGCCCACAACGCCGGCGTCGTGCGGGCGATTTTCGCCGGAGAGGGTGGTCCGGTCCGCGATGCCGTGGTCCTCAACGCCGGCATTGCGCTGGCTCTGACCGAACCCGACAGTGGCACCAGCCAGGACGCCTTCCTCGTCGACGTCCGGACCGGGATGGACCGGGCGCAGGAGACCCTCGACTCGGGGGCCGCGACCCAACTCGTCCGGCGCTGGGTCGCCGCGACCCGGGCTGTCGCCGGATCCTGACTTTTCGCGGGTCTCCTACATACTCGCGCCGGGCCTGGAACTGCGCACGCCAGGTCCGGACCTTCGCGGGGGCCTGACCTTGGCCCACAGCGGGCCTGGTGTCATGCGCCCCGTGGGGAGATGGGTCAGTCGCCCTCGAGGCCGAGACTGAAGGCCGCGTCGAGGTCGCCCTTGGAGTAGGTGCGGAACGCGATGTGCGTGGCCGTCCCCGTGACCCCGTCGACCTTGTTGAGGCGGTCGGCGATGACGTCGGCGAACTCCTCGTGGTTCCTGACCCGGACCATCGCGATGAGGTCCGCGTCGCCGGTCACGGAGTAGACCTCAGTGACGCCGTCGAGCTCAGCGATGGCCTGCGCCACGTCGGGGATGCGGTTGACGTGGCAGTTGACCAGGACGATGGCGGTGATCACGCGCGCCAGCCTAACGTCAGCCCGCCGCCGCGAGGGGTGAGGTGGCCGGGGAGGCGGGCGAGGTGGACGGGGGCGAGGTGGGCGCGACAGCTTGAGCCGGGGCGGGGTCGCGGTCGAAGGGGGCGACGTCGCCCGGCCGCGCGGGGTCGAGCATGGCGCGGACAGCGCCCGCGCCGCCCACGGGGCAGGACCATGTGCCCTGGAGGTCGACGATGCGTGCGCCGGGGGACTCGAGCCACCGCAGGATGATCTCGGCCTCCTCGGGGGTCGCTGCCGGCGACGGGGCCGCGGGCGCGGTGACGACCTCGGCCGTGCAGCGCAGGCTCTCGACGTAGACCATCGGATCCGCACCGGGGGGGCTGACACTTGCGCCGGCCAACCGGCCGTAACGGACGCAGACCAGCTCCCACCCACCGCGCTCGGCGCGGCGGGCGGCCACGAGCTCGGGGCTGGAGGCGAGGGGAGCCAGTCGCTGGGTGCGGGCGGCGGCCCGCACGAGGTGCAGGAGCCGGTCCCGGACCGTCGCGGCGTCCTCGAAGCGTTCCTGCTCTGCCAGGGTCGACATCCGGTCCCGCAGCGCGTCGGTCGCCGGCCGGGCGTCGCCGCAGATGAGACCGACCGCTTCGTCGACCACCACGGCATACTCGGCCTCGCTCTGGTGGCCGGTGCACGGCGCCCCGCAGCGCCCCATCTCGGCAAGAACGCACGCGGAGCCGGTGGCCTTGAGCGAGAGGCGCTGGGTGCACTGCCGCAGGGGAATGACCTCGTGGACGGCGGCCACCGCGGCGACCGCCGACCCGCGTGAGGCGAAGGGTCCGAAGTATCGGGCTCCGTCGGTGCGCACCTCTCGAACGATCGACAGGCGGGGGAACGGCTCGACCGTCAGCTTGACCCAGATGACCCGTTCGGGGCGGGTGGATCGACGGTTGTAGCGAGGCTTGTGCTCGGCGATGAGCCGCAGCTCGCGCACCTGGGCCTCGAGCGTCGTCTGGCAGACGATGGGTTGGATGCTCGCCGCGAGGCCCACCATCTCCGACATCCGGCTGCGCTGCTCGGAGGCGGTGAAATAGCTGCGCGCGCGGACGCGGATGTTGCGGGAGGTGCCGACGTAGAGTGGTCGTCCACCCTCGTCCTTGAAGATGTAGACCCCGGGCAGCGCCGGCAGGCCATCGGCGAGGAAGCGTTTGCGGCGCTGTGCGGGCGTCACGCGGGAGGTGTAGCTGGAGAGCTCTTCGAGGGTGTGGACGCCGAGGTTGCCGACGCGCGCGAGCAGCCCGTGCAGGACGTCGACCGTTGCCCGGGCGTCGTGGAGGGCCCGATGATCGGGCGTCGTCGCCGCGCCGAAGAGCTGGGCGAGGGAGGACAGCTTGTGGTTGCGGCACTCGTCGCGGGAGACGAGCTGGCGGGACAGGTGCACGGTGTCGAGTACCCGGAACGCGGGCCAGGCGTGGCCCGTCGCAGCGGCGGCCGCCTTGAGAAAGGAGATGTCGAACCCAGCGTTGTGGGCCACCAGCACGGTGCCGCGCGCGAACTCGAGGAAGGCCGGCATCACGGAGTCGATGCGCGGCGACTGGGCGACCATGGCGTTGGTGATGCCGGTCAGCACCTGGATGAACGGGGGGATCGGCTCGCCGGGCTTGACCAGCGTCTGGAACTCCCCGAGCACCACCCCGCCGCAGACCTTCACCGCACCGAACTCCGTGATGGCCGAGGCCGTGGCACTCCCACCCGTCGTCTCGAGGTCGACGACGACGAAGGTGACGCCGGCCAGAGCGGTGCCGAGATCGTCGAGGGTGCCTTGGACTGCCTTCATGGCCGTGACGTTAACCGCGGGCGCCGACAGGGGGTTGCAGGCGCGCTGCGGGACCCCGGGACCGGTATGCCGCGGCCGCGCGGGGCCCCCCGCGTCCTGCCCCAGCGCCGTGCCCCCGGTGGGTCGGACGATGTGACGGGAGGGCTGTCAGTGCACCCTCCTAGCGTGGTCCCGGTAGCCAACATGAGGTTCACGAGAGCCAACACGAGGTTCACGACAAGGAGGCATCATGCGAAGAGACTCACCGATGGTCATCGACTGCCAGACGTGCCCGGTCCGGGAGGTTCGGTGCGACGAGTGCATCGTCACCGCGCTCGGGGGACTGCCGCTGGTCCAGCTCGGCGACGGGGAGATGCTGCTCGACGAGGCCGAGCGTCTCGCGGTCGACGTCTTCGTCGGGGCCGGGATGCTCGACGCTGCCGACGCGGCGATGCTCACGGCCCGGCGTGAACCATGGTCCGGGGTGCGCGCCGTCGGGTGAGGCGCCACCTACGATGATCGGGTGACGTCACGGCGGGCAGGGTCCGCACCCCGGGAGACGGCCGGACGGCCCCATGGGCTCTGGGCAGCGACTGTCTGGGTCGTCGCAGTCATGGTGTTCGCAGTCGTGGTGTTCGCGTCCGCGTGCAGTGCGTCCACGGGGGCGCCTGGCCCGGCGACCTCGCTGCTGCCGGCAACCTCGGCGGGACCGACGACCTCTATCACCGGCCCGCCCGGCGCAGATTCGGGCGGCACAGATTCGGGCGGCGCAGATTCGACGGGCGCAGGTGCGACCGGAGCCGATCCGAGCGACAAGAGCTCCGCGAACTCCAGCGCCCGGTTGCGCTCGACCGTCGACCCCGACCAGGACCGTCGCGACGCGGTTGCCGACCTCGTCGCGCAGCGGGCCCGGGCCCTCACCCGGCGGGACGGGCAGGCGTGGCTGGCCACCCTCAGCGACCCGACCGGCCCCTTTGCCCGGCGTCAAGGGGTCATCTTCGAGCAGATGCTCGCGCTACCGATCGTCGACTACGGCCAGCGGGGGGTCGAGATCGCGCCGGCCCTGACGGCCGCCCGGGCCGAGGCCGTGGGGCCGGACGCATGGCTCAGCACGGTCCACCAGACCTATCGGCTGGACGGCTACGACCGTGCCCCGCACACCTACGACGCCTCCTACACCGTCGTCCGGACGTCGGCCGGATGGCGATTCGCGGACGACACCGACGGAGCGTCGCAGGCCCAGCCGTGGGACCTGCCCGCGATGACGGTGCTCCGCTCACCGACGACGCTGGTCGTCGGCAACGCTCCGACCGCCCAGCTCAGGGCCGACCTGGAGATGGGCGAGGCCGCGCACGCCCGGGTCGCCGCAGTCTGGGGCAGTGCGCTGCCGGGGGTGCTCGTGGTCCCCGCCACGGTCGACGAGCTCACGGCCCAGTTGCAGCGCTCCAGCGCCGCCGGCCTCGATCAGGTCGCGGGGGTCACGAACGGGCCACTGACGACGGGCACCGCCGCGACCGGCGACCGGGTCTACCTCAACCCGCAGGCCCTCGCCAGGTTGACGCCCGACGGTCGCCGCGTCGTCATCACCCACGAGCTGACCCACGTCACGGTCCGGGGCACGACGACGCGGCCGGTGCCGATCTGGCTCTCAGAGGGCTTCGCCGACTACGTCGGGTTCCAGGGGGTGGCGCTGCCAGCGCGCACGGTTGCCGCTGATCTGCTCGCCAAGGTGCGGTCCGGCACCGGGCCGACCCGGCTGCCCGTCCCGACCGACTTCGACCCGACCCAGGGGGTGATCGCCCCCACGTATTCCGCGGCCTGGTTGGCGGTGACCCGGATGGCCCAGGTCCACGGCTCCGCTCGGGTCGTCGCGTTCTACCGGGCCGTGGCCGGTGGGAGCGTCGCTGAGCCGGGCGTCGTCGCCGGCCCGACGTCAGTGGCCGCGCAAACGTTCCAGGACGTGCTGGGCACGAGCGAGGAGGCCTTCGTCGCCGACTGGCTGGCCTACCTGGGGCAGTTGGCCCGGTGAGGCCGGCGGCGGCGACGGGCTGCCACAGGGGCATCCACGGTCCCCGGTAGGCGGTCCCGGACTACTGCGGTCCCTGGACTTACTGCTGCTTGCTCCCGGAATAGAGCCCCTCGACATCGTCGGCGAAGTCGCGCATCACGAGGTTGCGCTTGAGCTTGAGGGATGGCGTGAGGTATCCGTTGTCCTCGGTGAAGTCGCCGGGCAGCACGGCATACCTGCGAATCGACTCCGCCTTGCTGACGGCGGTGTTCGCGTCCGCGACGGCCTCGTCGAGAGCAGCGCGCACGGCCTCGTGGGTGCGGGCCTGCTCCAGGGTCAGACCCTCGTGGCCGTGGATCCTGGCCCACGCCGGCAGCATCTCCTCGTCGAGGGTGATCAGGGCGCCGATGAAGGGCTTCTGGTCCCCGACGACGATGCACTGGGAGACGAGCGGGTGAGCCCGCAGCCGGTCCTCCAGCGCCGCTGGCGCGACGTTCTTGCCTCCAGCGGTCACGAGGATCTCCTTCTTGCGCCCCGTGATCCTCAGGAAACCGTCGTCGTCGAGCTCGCCGATGTCACCGGTGCGGAACCAGCCGTCTTGCATCGCGTCAGCCGACGCCGCGTCGTTGTTGTGGTAGCCGCTGAAGACGTTGACCCCCTTGATGAGGATCTCGCCGTTATCGGCGATCCGGATGCCGACGCCGGGCAACGGCGGCCCCACGGTGCCGATCTTGACCTTGAGCGGCGTGTTGACGGTGGCGGGCGCCGTCGTCTCGGTGAGTCCGTAGCCCTCGAGCACGGTGACGCCGATGCCGCGGTAGAAGTGCCCGAGGCGGGTCCCGAGCGGGGCGCCGCCGGACACGGCATACCGGACCTGGCCGCCCATGGCGGCCCGCAGCTTGCTGTAGACGAGCCGGTCGAAGATGGCGTGCTTCGCCCGCAGTGCCAGCGACGGCCGGCCGGCATCCTGGGCCTGGCTCCACGCGATGGCGGTCCCTGCCGCAATGGTGAAGATCCTGCCCTTGCCGTCAGCAGTGGCCTTCTGCTCCGAGGAGTTGTAGATCTTCTCGAACACCCGCGGCACCGCGAGGATGAACGTCGGCCGGAAGCTGGCGAAGTCGTCGAGCAGGGCCTTGATGTCGCTGGAGTGGCCCATCCTGGCCTGCGCCTCCACGCAGAGGACCTGGATGAAGCGGGCAAACACGTGCGCCAGGGGCAGGAAGAGGAGGGTGGAGGCCCCCTCCGCCCTGACGACCTCCGAGAGCTCCTCGTAGGCGTTCTCCGCGAGGTCCTTGAAGTTGCCGTGGGTCAGGCGGCACCCCTTGGGGCGGCCCGTCGTGCCGGACGTGTAGATGATCGTGGCGAGCGAGGTCCGGTCGGTGCTCGCCCGGCGCTCCTCGAGGGCGGCGTCCGTCGTCTCGCCACCGGCGCGGACCAGATCCTCAAGGGCGTCACCTTCCAGCTGCCACACGTCCGTGAGGTCCGGGAGGCCGCCCCGCACACCGGCGAGCGTGCTGGCGTGGGCCGGGGTCTCGACGAAGACCGCGACCGCCCCGGAGTCCTCGAGGATCCACCGCACCTGGTCGGCCGAGGACGTCTCGTAGATCGGGACCGTGACCGCGCCCGCCGTCCAGATGGCGTAGTCGGCCAGCGTCCACTCGTAGCGGGTGCGGGACATCAGCCCGACCCGGTCGCCCACCGCGATCCCGGCCGCGATGATCCCCTTGGCCAGGGCGTCCACCTCCTGCTTGAACCGGGCGGCGGTGACGTCCGACCACCCGGCGCCCTCGCGCTTGGCGAACAGCACCCTCGCGGGGTCGTCCGCGGCGTTCACCACCACCGCCTGCGCGAGGTTGCCCACCGTGGTGGGGGCGCGAAGGGGGGCGACGACGTTGTCCGGCACGGCTGCTCCTGGGTGGTGGGCGGTCAGGGGCAGGATACGCGGACGCGGGCCCCGCCCCCGGGACCCGCCGCGAGGGTGTCCATGCTTGGAGGATGAGCGGCTCCCCACGACGATCCGGCCTGCGCCGGATCCCGTCATCTCCGCGCATCGACCTCAGCGACGAGACATTCATCCGGGCAGCACCGGACCGGGTTGCCGGCGCGCTCGCCGACCCGCGCAACCACCAGATGTGGTGGCCCCACCTCGAGCTGATCCTCGACCGGGACCGGGGGACCCAGGGCCAGCGCTGGGTCGTGACCGGCGCGTTGCGCGGCGCCATGGAGGTCTGGGTCGAGTCCTTCGCCGACGGAGCGATCGTCCACCACTACGTCCGGGCCGTGGCGGCGCCGGACGCGCCCCGGGACGTGGCGGTGCGGCATACCCGTCGCTGGAAACTGGCCGTGCACCGGCTGAAGGACCGACTCGAAGAGCAGTCGTTGTAGCCTTCGGCGCATGGCCGATCGCACTGAGTCCTCCCTCGTCATCGACGCGGCACCCGGCGCCGTCCTGGACGTCATCGCGGACTTCCCCTCCTACCCCAAGTGGGCCACCGAGGTGAAGCGGGTCTCGGTCCTGTCGGAGGAGGGCGACGGCTGGGCGGACCAGGTCGAGTTCACCCTCGACGCGGGTGTCATCAAGGACACCTACACCCTCGACTACGCGTGGGAGGTGACCGCCGGGGGCACCGGGGTCGTCTCGTGGAGCCTCATCAAGGCCACCGTCCTCAAGGCGATGAACGGCTCCTACACGCTGGCGCAGGAGGGGACCGGCACGCGGGTGACCTACCGCCTCGCCGTCGATCTCAACATCCCCATGCTCGGCCTGCTGAAGCGCAGGGCCGAGAAGGTCATCGTCGACACCGCTCTCAAGGAGCTGAAGAAGCGCGTCGAGGGCTGACGCAGCTTGCGCATCGTTCTGTTCACCGGCAAGGGCGGAGTCGGTAAGACGACGACTGCCGCCGCGGCGGCCGTCCATGCGGCGCGTGCCGGCATCTCGACGCTGGTGATGTCGACGGATGCGGCCCACTCCCTCGGTGACGCGCTCGGGCACGATCTCGGCGGGGTCGGCCCCGTCGAGCTCGAGCCCCACCTGCACGCCCTGCAGGTCAGTGCACACCACGCCGTGGACCCGGCCTGGCGCACGGTCCAGGACTACCTGCTGCAGGTCCTCGCCACCGTGGGGGTCGACCCCGTCGTCGCCGAGGAGCTGACCTCGCTGCCCGGCGCCGAGGAGATCGCCGCGCTGCTCGAGCTGCGGGCCCAGGCCGAGTCGGGCCGGTGGGACCTGGTGGTCGTCGACTGCGCGCCGACCGCCGAGACGCTGCGGCTTCTCGCGCTGCCCGAGGCCCTGGCGTGGCACCTCGAACGGCTCCTGCCCGGCCAGCGAGGGCTGCTGCGCACCCTGCGTCCGGCCGCCGCGGCGGCAGCGGGTATGCCGTTGCCCGGGGCCGCGGTCGCCGCGACGATCAAGGGCTGGAACGTCCAGATGCGCGACCTGCAAGCCCTGCTGACCAGCGACCGGGCGTCCGTCCGGCTGGTGCTCACCCCGGAGCGCGTCGTCATCGCGGAGTCGCGACGCACCTGGACCTCGCTCAGCCTCTACGGGTTCGTCGTCGACCAGGTCATCGTCAACCGGGTCTTCCCCGATGCGGCAGCCGGGGTCAGCGGCCGGACAAAGCCGGACCCCTGGCTCAGCGCGTGGAACGCCGCGCAGCGTGAGGGACTCGACGAGGTGGGCGACTCCTTCGCGGGGGTGCCGGTCCTCACCTCGCCCTACCTCGCCCACGAACCCATCGGGGTCGACGCCCTCGACGCGCTCGCGCAGCTGCGGGGCGACGACGTCGCCTCGTTGCTGGCCCCGGTGCGCCGGCGCGGGCTGACGGTGCGCCGGGCCGGCGACGAATACGTCCTCACCCTGCCCCTGCCGCTCGTCAGGGCCGCCGAGGTCGACCTCAAACGACGCGATGCGGAACTGCTCGTCGTCGTCGGTGACCACCGTCGGGTGCTGACGCTGCCGGCGGTCCTGAAACGGTGCGTCGTCAAGAGCGCCGCGGTGAAGGATGGCACCCTGAGGGTGCGGTTCGTCCCGGACGGGGCGCTCTGGCCCATCAGGCAACCAGCCGACGGGGAGGCGACAGCGTGACGGATCACCGGCCGCGCCCCGTGGGGTCGGTGGCGGAGGAGACGGCGCGGCTGCTCAACGCCCTGCTGGGCGAGGCTGCTGGCGACCCTCCACCACGCGCCGACCCGCCACGCCCCGCCACGCCACCACGCCCCGCCACGCCACCACGCCCCGGCCCGCCACCACGCCCCGCCCCACCGGCACACCCCGACCCATCACCGACCACCCCGGCCGGAGTGTGCGGCACCTGCGGACGGGCGGGCGGGGAGCCGGCCGCGAGCGTCTGCCACCTCTGCCCGGTGTGCCAGCTCATCGGTGCCGTGCGCGCGATCAACCCGGAGACGGTCGACCGGCTCGCCGATCTTGCCGCCGCGGTCACCGAGACGCTGCGTGACCTCGCCGCACACCGGTGGGCCGAGAGCGGTCGGGCTGCCGGCGCACCCGGCCCGGGGCGACCCGGCGCCACGGTCGAGGACATCGCGGTGGTCGACGACGCCGACGACGACGACAACGACGCCGACGCCGCCGCCTCTGGCGGCGCGGACCGCACACCAGGCACGGAGCAGGCACCAGGCACGGAGCAGGCACCAGGCACGGATGACAACGAGGTGGGAGGGCGATGAGCCGGGACCTGGCGATCGGGATCGACATCGGCGGCACCAAGGTGGCCGGCGGCGTCGTCGACGAGCACGGTCGGGTGCTGACCCGCGCCCGACGGGACACCCCGCACCGGTCGATGTCACCGGGCGTCGTGGAGAGCACGATCGTCGAGGTCGTCGACGAGCTCCTCGACGCGGTGGGTCGCGACCGGATCACCGCCGTCGGGATCGGCGCGGCCGGCTTCGTGGCGGCGGACCGGGCGACGGTGGTCTTCGCGCCACACCTGTCGTGGCGGCACGAGCCGCTCCGGGAGAACCTCCAGCGCCGGGTGCGGGTGCCCATTACCGTGGACAACGACGCCAACGCCGCAGCGTGGGCGGAGTGGAAGTTCGGTGCCGCCCAGGGCGAGTCACACGTGATGATGGTCAACCTGGGCACAGGGATCGGTGGCGGGATCGTCATCGACGGCCAGGTCCAGCGGGGCCGGTTCGGCATCGCCGGCGAGTTCGGCCACATGCAGGTCGTCCCCAACGGCCTGCGCTGCGAGTGCGGCAACCGGGGTTGCTGGGAGCAGTACGCCAGCGGCAACGCCTTGGTGCGAGAGGCGCGTTCGCTCATCGCGGCCAACTCGCCGATGGCCACCGACCTGCTGTCGTCGGTCGGAGGCGACGCGGCCAACCTCACCGGTCCGCTGATCACGGCCGCTGCCCAGACCGGGGACCAGACGTCCATCGAGCTGTTGGCCGAGATCGGGCACTGGCTCGGGGTCGGCATCGCCAACCTCGCTGCTGCTTTCGACCCGGGCACCTTCGTCATCGGCGGTGGGGTCAGCGCAGCCGGCCCCCTGCTCATCGACCCGGCGCGGGACATGTTCCGCCGCCAGCTCACCGGTCGGGGCTACCGGCCGGAGGCCACCATCGTGGCGGCCCAGCTCGGCAACGAGGCCGGCCTGATCGGCGCGGCGGACCTCGCGCGCATCGACCGGGGCCGCACGTGAGCACGCACGTGGGCACGGACGCCTCGCGGTCCACGATCCGGGTCGCGACCTACAACCTGCGCGACTTCCTCGACGACCCCGCCGCGGCGGCGCGCGTCATCCGCGCCATCGCCCCCGATGTCCTCTGCCTCCAGGAGGTGCCGCGGCGACTGCTGGGCACCTGGCGGGTCGCGAACTTCGCGCAGGTGTGCCGGATGTACTGGTCCGGCCACCACCAGGGCAGCGGCGGCACCACGATCTTCACGAGCCTGCGGGTCCAGACCCCGCAGAGCACGCACCGGCGGCTCGCCGTGCGCTTCCTCGTGCGCCGCAGGGGGTATGCCGTGACCTCGGTCGTGCTCCCGGGTCACCACCCGATCACCGTGGCGAGCGTGCACCTCAGCCTCGCCGCTGACGAGCGTGAGCGGCACGCCACGCGCATCCTCGACGCCCTGGCCGGGTCGGGGGACGTGGTCGTCGCCGGCGACCTCAACGAGGGGGAGGAGGGTCGCGCCCACCGGTCGATCGCCGGGCGCTACCGGGTCGTCTCCCCGGGGGCGGCGACCTTCCCCGCGTCCCGGCCCGAGCGCGTGATCGACATCGTCTTCGCGTCCCCGGACCTCGTGGTGCGCCCGGGGGGTCCCGTCGACCTGGACGAGGCCGACCTGCGGGCCGCCTCGGACCACCGGCCGGTGTGGGTCGAGGTCGTGGCCCGGCCCATGGAGTCCTGAGCCCGGCATACGGTCCAGCCGCTCGCGAGGTCGAGCACGTTGGCGGGTCGAGCACTTCTGCGAGGACAGAACGTCAGCGCCACGACGGTGCGGACCTCAGAGTCGGATGCCGTGGTCGTCCTCGTCACGATGGTTCGGCTGACGCAGGACGAGCAGGACGAACCCCGCGACCGTGACGAGCAGGGCGAAGGTGATCCACCAGCCGTTGCCGTCGCGGTTGAACAGCAGCAGGTAGAGGAACACGAGCGGGCCACCGACAAGGGCGCCGAGCATCGTCCAGAAGTGCTTGTCCTCCGCGGACGGCAGGGGCGCGAGGGGCGGGGGCTCGAAGTGCTCCTCGACCTCCGGCGGGTTGTGCTGGCGCCAGGCCGCCCCGACGACCGGCGGGGGCTCCTCCGGCACCCCGCCGGGGGTCTGCGCGTCGTCCTCCGCCGCGACCGGCTCCCCCTTGTCGAGCGGCTCGACCGGCTCGTCCGGCTCCCCCTTGTCGACCGGCAGTGGTGGTGGGCCCGCAGACGGCGTCGTCCGCGGCTCCAGCCCGTGGATGGGAGCCGGGTTGACGGCCGAGGGGAGGGTGGCGGACGCACCGGCATCAGTGCCGCCGTCGGGGTCACCGGGGTTGCGGTCTGCGCTCGGGTCGCCGAAGGGGTCCAGCCCCAGCGCCTCCTCGTCCCAGTGCGCCATGATCGCGGCAAACTGCTCGTCGACGTCCTTCTCAGCCATGGTCACATTCTCACTGGTCAGGCGCTCAGCCGTTGGATGAACCGCACGGACTCATCGTGGATGAGCGGCGCATCGTTGTCGAGAGTGGCGACGTGATAGCTGTTTTCGAGCCAGATCTCGGTCACGTCGGTGCTCGAGATCCGGGACAGGAAGTAGGCCGAGCTGAGCGGTGGCACGACATGGTCCTCCCGGGAGTGCAGGAGCAGGACCGGCTGGGTGATCTCCGCAAGGTCCCGGGAGACCCCGGCCCACAGCTGGGTCTGGGAGTGCATCGACTGGAGCGGGTTGCGGGTGTAGCCGAGCTCGGGCTCGCCGTCGGTCTTCTTGATGTCGTTGGCGATGCCGGGGAAGGACGGCACGACGCGCCGCAGTGCAGGCAGCAGCGCGAGGAGTTTGTTGTCGTGCTTGTAGATCGGGTTGACCAGGACCAGGCCGCTGACCCGCGGTCCGTGGTCGAGGGCGAGCTTGGTCGCGAGCAGGCCCCCCATCGACAGCCCGGCCACGAAGACGTGGTCGCAGGAGACGCGCAGCTCGCGGAAGGCCGCGTCGACCTCGGCGTACCAGTCCTGCCACCGGGTCCTCCCCAGCTCCTGCCACGTCGTCCCGTGCCCGGGCAGGAGCGGCAGGCGCACGGTGTAGCCCGCGCCGGCGAGGTGCTCGGCCCACGGCCGCAGGCCCTGGGGGGTGCCGGTGTAGCCGTGGCACAGGAGGACACCGACCCTGTTGCCGTCGTTCGAGTAGGGCTCAGCTCCGGGAAGGACCGGCACGTCGACTCCTGGCGTGGGGGTGGTGGATGGCGAAATCCTTGCACGAGCGCGCGCCGTGCCGATAGTGCCGTAAAGTGCCGACCGTCACATCGGAGAGGGCGAGGTTCGCACAGTGTTCTACTGGGTGCTCAAGACCGTGGTCCTCGGGCCGCTTCTCAGGATTCTCTTCAGGCCGTGGGTCGAGGGGGAGGAGAACATTCCCGAGGACGGGGCGGCGATCTTCGCGAGCAACCACCTCTCGTTCTCCGACTCGATCTTCCTGCCCTTGGTGCTCCCACGCCGGCTCACCTTCCTGGCGAAGGCCGACTACTTCACCGGGCGGGGTCTGAAGGGCCGCGCGACGGCGGCGTTCTTCCGGGGCGTCGGGCAGCTCCCCGTCGACCGCACCGGTGGGAAGGCCGGTGAGGCGGCCCTCAGCTCGGGCCTGAAGATCCTGCGTCGCGGCGAGCTTCTCGGCATTTATCCCGAGGGCACCCGCTCGCCCGACGGCCGGCTCTACCGCGGACGCACCGGCGTCGCCCGGATGGCCCTCGAGAGCGGGGCGCCCGTGCTGCCGGTGGCGATGATCGGCACGGACAAGGCCCAGCCGACGGGCAAGAAGGTCCCCAAGATCATGCGGATTGGCATCCGTATCGGGGCGCCTCTCGACTTCTCGCGCTACGAGGGCATGGAGGACGACCGGTTCGTCCTGCGCTCGATCACCGACGAGATCATGTATGAGCTCATGCTCCTCTCCGGTCAGGAGTACGTCGACGAGTACGCCACCTCGATGAAGAACCGGCTCCTGCAGGCGGCCCGGGTCAAGGCGCGCGAGATCCAGGAGGCCGCCAAGCCGGGCGCGGCCGCGAAGGAGCTCGAGGAGGCGCTCGACGCCGCCGAGGATGATGGACCGGCCGCGGCCGACGGCGCGAACCTCGACGACCCGGTCGACGATGCGGCGCACCACGAGCGCCCCGGTGACGAACGTGCGGCGAGCTGACCGTCGACCGTCGACCGCAGGTGACGGGGCCACCTTCACGTGGCTCCGATGGTTGATGTGGGGGGGCGGCTGGGGTAGTTTCGGAAGATATCCGCCTCAGCCCTAAGGAGTCCTCCGGTAATGCTCAGCGACGTATCAACGCGGCACGTCCCCTGGTCGCCGGAGGTGGCGTCGGAGACGATTTGGGCCCACGTCGCGCAGCGGGGACCGCTGTTGCCGGTGCTGCACGCCCTGCAGGAGACCTTCGGGTATGTCGACCCGCGTGCGGTTCCGCTCGTCGCCAAGGCCCTCAACCTCTCGCGTGCCGACGTGCACGGGGTGCTGACCTTCTACTCCGACCTGCGCTCGACCCCGCCGGGCAAGATGCGGGTCCAGGTATGCCGCGGCGAGGCGTGCCAGTCGGTGGGTGGACACGCGCTGGCCGAGCACGCCACCAGCTCCCTGCGCGTCGACTTCGGCGGGACCACCGCCGACGGGTCGATCACCCTCGACGAGGTCTTCTGCCTGGGCAACTGCGCGCTCGGGCCCACGGTCACCGTCGACGGTCGCCTGCACGGCCGGGTCCGGGCCGCCGAGCTCGACCGGCTGGTCCGCGACGGCGCCGTCAGCAGCAGTGGCAACAGCGGTGAGCTGGCGTGACCACCGTCTATGTCCCCAGGGACTCCTCGGCTCGTTCGGTCGGCGCGGACCAGGTCGCGGCGGCCATCGAGGTGCAGGCAGCTCGCCTCGGCGCAGCGGTCGAGGTCGTTCGCAACGGCTCGCGCGGGATGATGTGGCTCGAGCCGCTGGTCGAGGTGGTGACCGAGCAGGGTCGCGTCGCCTACGGCCCGGTGACGCCGGACGACGTCGCCGGCCTGTTCGCCGCGGGTTTCCTGGACGGGAAGGCGCACGCGCTCGGCCACGGCCACACCGACCAGATTGCCTGGCTCGCGGAGCAGGACCGCCTGACCTTCCGCCGGGTCGGCGTCATCGACCCGCTGTCCACCGACGACTACCAGGCGCACGGTGGGCTGCTCGCGCTGAAGCGGGCGTTGGCGATGACGCCGGTGCAGATCTGCGACGAGGTCACCGAGTCCGGTCTGCGCGGACGCGGCGGTGCAGGTTTCCCGGTCGGAGTGAAGTGGCGCACGGTCCTGGACGCACCCGACTCCCCGAAGTTCGTCACCTGCAACGCCGACGAGGGCGACAGCGGGACGTTTGCGGACCGGATGCTCATGGAGGGCGACCCCTTCATGCTCATCGAGGGCATGGTCATCGCCGGGATCGCCGTGGGCGCCCGCGAGGGCTTCATCTACATCCGCTCGGAATACCCCGACGCCGTGGCCACGATGCGCGCCGCCATCCAGACGGCATACCAGAACGGCTGGCTCGGTTCGCGAGTCCTGGACAGCGACCACGTGTTCGACCTGGAGATCCGCGTCGGCGCGGGCGCCTACATCTGCGGTGAGGAGACCGCGATGCTGGAGAGCCTGGAGGGCAAGCGGGGTGTGGTCCGCGCCAAACCGCCGCTGCCCGCGCTCGAGGGTCTCTTCGGCAAGCCGACGGTCGTCAACAACGTGCTGTCGCTGGCCAGCGTCCTGGTGGTCCTCGCCCGCGGGGCGCAGTTCTACCGTGACTTCGGCGTCGGCCGCTCCCGCGGCACCCAGGTCTTCCAGCTGGCGGGGAACGTCGCACGCGGCGGGATCGTCGAGACCGCCTTCGGGATCACCCTGGGAGCGATGCTCGAGAGGTTCGGTGGGGGCACCGCCTCCGGCCGACCGGTTCGCGCCGTGCAGGTCGGCGGCCCCCTCGGGGCCTACCTGCCGCCCACGCAGTTCGACCTGCCGCTGGACTACGAGGCCTTCGCCGAGGCAGGGGCCATGATCGGCCACGGCGGCATGGTCGTCTTCGACGACACCGTCGACATGGCGGCCCAGGCCCGCTTCGCCATGGAGTTCTGTGCGACAGAGTCCTGCGGCAAGTGCACCCCCTGCCGGGTCGGCGCCGTCCGCGGCGTCGAGGTGATCGACCGGATCGTGGCCGGTCAGGACCCCGCGGCGAACGTCGTGCTGCTGGAGGACCTGTGTGAGCTGATGACGGACGGGTCGCTGTGCGCCATGGGTGGACTCACCCCGATGCCCGTGCGCAGCGTGCTCAAGTACTTCCCCCAGGACCTGGACCGATCGGAAGGCGCGCGACGATGACTGTGCTCAGGGAAAATGTGCTGAGCGAAACCGGGCTCAGGGAGATCGACTTGGGCACTCCAGCCCGCCCCGGTGAGGCGGACATCAAGCTGGAGGTCGACGGCATACCAATGATCGTGTCCGCCGGGACGTCGGTCATGCGCGCGGCCGCGCTGGCCGGCGTCGACATCCCGAAGCTGTGCGCGACCGACTCGCTCGAGCCGTTCGGCTCCTGCCGACTCTGCCTGGTCGAGATCGACGGGCGCAAGGGCACCCCCGCCTCGTGCACCACCCCGTGCGGCCCGGACATGGTCGTCACGACCGCGTCCCCTCGTCTGGCGCGGCTGCGCCGAGGTGTGACGGAGCTCTACCTGTCCGACCACCCCCGCGACTGCCTGACCAGCGACACCCACGGCGAGTGCGAGCTGCAGGGCATGGCGGCGACGGTGGGGCTGAGCGACGTGCGCTATGGCTTCGAGGGCAAGAACCACCTCGACGCGCACAAGGACGAGAGCAACCCCTACTTCACCTTCGACGCCGCCGAGTGCATCGCCTGCTCGCGCTGTGTCCGCGCCTGTGACGAGGTGCAGGGGACGTTCGCCCTGACCATCGCGGGTCGTGGGTTCGACTCGACGGTTGCGGCGTCCGCGGGTGAGTCGTTCATGGCGTCCGAGTGCGTATCGTGCGGTGCCTGCGTGCAGGCCTGCCCGACCACGGCGCTGCAGGAGAAGACGGTGATCGAGCTGGGCCCGCCGCAGCGCTCGGTGCTCACCACCTGCGCCTACTGCGGTGTCGGCTGCTCGTTCAAGGCCGAGCTTCGTGGTGACGAGGTCGTCCGGATGGTGCCGCAGAAGGACGGCGGGGCCAACGAGGGCCATTCGTGCGTGAAAGGCAGGTTCGCCTGGGGCTACGCCTCCCACCGGGACCGCCAGCTGTCCCCGATGGTGCGCGAGTCGATCACCGACCAGTGGCGCACGGTGTCGTGGGACGAGGCGATCAGCCACGCCGCGTCGCGACTCATGGCGATCCAGGCCGAGCACGGCGTCCTGTCCATCGGGGGGATCACCTCCTCACGCTGCACGAACGAAGAGGTTTTCGTGGTGCAGAAGATGATCCGGGCGGCGTTCGGCAACAACAACGTCGACACCTGTGCCCGGGTGTGCCACTCTCCCACCGGCTACGGGCTGAAGCAGACCATGGGCACCTCGGCCGGCACGCAGGACTTCGCGTCGGTCGACCAGGCCGACGTCATCGTGGTGATCGGGGCCAACCCCACCGACGGACACCCGGTGTTTGCCTCCCGGATGAAGCAGCGCCTGCGCAAGGGCGCCGCACTGGTGGTCATCGACCCGCGCCGCATCGACCTCGTGCGCAGCCCCCACATCGAGGCAGCACACCACCTCCAGCTGCACCCGGGCACGAACGTCGCCATCGTCAACGCCATCGGCCACGTCGTGGTCACCGAGGGACTGGTCGACCGGGCCTTTGTCGCGCAGCGGTGCGAGGCAGACTCGTTCGCCCTGTGGGAGGAGTTCATCGCCCGCCCGGAGAACAGCCCCGAGGCGACGGAGCAGATCACCGGCGTGCCCGCCGAGCAGGTGCGCGCGGCGGCGCGGCTGTATGCCACTGCGCCGAACGCGGCGATCTACTACGGCTTGGGGGTCACCGAGCACAGCCAGGGCTCGACCATGGTGATGGGCATGGCGAACCTCGCGATGGCCACCGGCAACATCGGCCGAGAGGGTGTGGGCATCAACCCGCTCCGCGGGCAGAACAACGTGCAGGGCTCCTGCGACATGGGCTCGTTCCCGAACGAGCTGCCCGGCTACCGCCCCGTGGGCGACGACACCGCGCGCCGGGTGTTCGAGCAGCTGTGGGCGCGCACCCTCGACCCCGAGCCCGGGCTGCGGATCCCGAACATGTTCGATGCGGCCCTCGCCGGCAGCTACCGCGGCATGTTCATCCAGGGCGAGGACATCGCGCAGTCCGACCCGAACGTCAAGCACGTCAAGGCTGCCCTGGCCTCTCTGGACCTGCTCATCGTCCAGGACCTGTTCCTCAACGAGACCGCTGCGTTCGCCCACGTCTTCCTGCCCGGGACGTCGTTCCTGGAGAAGGACGGGACGTTCACCAACGCCGAGCGGCGGATCAACCGGGTCCGCCCGGTGATGGCGCCGAAGTCGGGCAAGCAAGAGTGGGAGGTGGCCTGTGAGCTCGCGACCGCCATGGGTTACCCGATGCACTACGCCCACGGCAGCGAGATCATGGACGAGATCGCCGCCACGACCCCCACCTTTGCCGGGGTCTCGTTCGCCAAGCTGGACGAGGTGGGCAGCCTGCAGTGGCCGTGCAACGCCTCGGCCCCCGACGGCACGCCGACCATGCACGTGGACGGGTTCGTGCGCGGCAAGGGGCACTTCGTGGAGACGCCGTTCGTGGCCACCGACGAGCGCACCAGCCGCACGTTCCCGTTGATCCTCACCACAGGGCGCATCCTCAGCCAGTACAACGTCGGTGCCCAGACCCGTCGGACGGCCAACGTGCAGTGGCACGGGGAGGACGTGCTGGAGATCCACCCGCACGACGCCGAGGAGCGCGGCATCGTCGACGGGGCGGCTGTGGCGATCATCAGCAGGGTGGGCCAGACGGTGCTGCGCGCGAGGGTCGCCGACCGGATGCCGCAAGGAGTGGTCTACACGACCTTCCACTACCCCAGCAGCGGCGCGAACATCGTGACCACGGACTACTCGGACTGGGCGACCAACTGCCCCGAGTACAAGGTCACGGCGGTCCAGGTGGCGACCACCTCGCAGACACCCGTCAGCGAGCAGGCGCTCCAGGATCTGGGCGTGGGGCAGCGGTGAGCAACCCCGCACCCCTGGTGCGCATGCTGAACCAGATCGCTGCCAACGTGGCCCACCACCCGCATGAGCGGGCGGTCGCCGAGATCACCGCGCACCTGCGGTCGTTCTGGGCGCCGTCCATGCGCGCGGACCTGGTCACGTATGTCGACGGAGGTGGGTCCGACCTGACTCCGCTCGCAGCCGCGGCCGCCGAGCAGTTCCGGCTCCGCGAGGTCAAGCCCTGACCCGTTCCGGCCGGCCCCGTTCCGGCCGGCCCCGCTCGCGACTCGTGCCGACGACGCGATCGGTGTCAACGGTGGATCGTGCGAGACTCGACACTGGGCGCTCATCGTCCTTCGTGGTCGGCTCAGGCAGGACCCGCGCACCCAGCTCCTTGGCCCGCTGACTGTGCCGATGCACGTCCTCGTCGCGGGGCACGCTGAGATCGATCTGACTGCTTCTGCACGTCGTGCAACGCCCAGGTGGACGGCGTCACGCTGTCGACGTCATGGAACGCGAGTTGGAGGCTCATCACGTGGGCGGTACTGCAGTCCGAGCAGTTGCCGATGGAACTCCATTCGGGCGTCGGGCATCAGTCGTGTCGACGGCGGTGTGCATCAACTGCGGATACGACGACACCAGCCCCCTGATGGGCGGACGGCCCTCAACCCAGGGGTTCTGGACCGGCGCAGGTCAGGACGTGGGCGAGTCCGGTGTCGCCGCCCGCAGCGCCGCCAGCACCCGGGCGTCGATACCGCCGGGGCTCAGCAGCATCTCGTAGTTCTCGACGCCGGACCACGCCTCGAGGGCGGCGTAGGCGTCGGCGCCGGTGTGTCCGAGCACGGCCAGCCGGGACGACACCTCGTCGGCCAGCTCGCCGGTCAGGGGCTGGACGTCCTCGGGCTCGCCGAAGAACAGGTCGTGCAGGTCCAGCAGTCGGGCCAGCTCGGCGGGTGCGTCGGGGTGGTCGTCGACGCGCAAGTCGACGAGGACACCGGAGGCGTCGTAGCCGGTCCCACGCTGGACGACGTGGATCGCGGCGCCCTGGCGGCCGCGCGAGTCCCCGCCGGCGGCGTCCCCCGCGAGGAGAGCCGCGAGCAGGCGGCGCGGCAACGGCATACCGACGCTGTCGAACCAGGCCTGCTCCATCGCCACGACGACCTTCTCGCCGGTGAGAATGTTGCCCTGGATGGCGTAGCGACCCGAGGTGTCGCCGCCGGCGCGCCCGCCCGCCCACGCCATGCACTCCGAACCCGTGTAGGTGGCCTGGCTGGTCTCGGAGACGACCCCGAGCTGGCGGTGCGCCCGTCCCTCGTCGGCGGCGGTGACCCGGGCCACCGCGGTCTCGGCGTCGACTCCCAGCTCGAGGAGGTCCAGGACGTCCTTGCGGTAGGACACCTTGGCCATGGCCTGGGTCGCGACCGCGCCGACCTCGATCCGGGCGGCCGGCACCACGGACCCGACGGCGATGAACTTGCTGGCCACGGCAACGCCGTAGGCATCACCGGCCCGGGCAGCGATTGAGAACGTCATGGGCCAGACCCTAACCCGGGCGGCTGTTCGCCGGCGTTCGTCAGGCGGACCGCGCACCGACCACTCCGTCGACGCTCCTAGAATCATCCGGTGAACACGTTGGACAGCACCCACTTCCAGGCCGAGCTCGAGCAGGCCGGCGCCAGGCTGGGCGCGGCGCAGCAGCCCGAGTGGCCGGATGCCGGGGCCGTGCGGGATGCCGTGTCGACGCTCTCGAGCTATCCCCCCCTCGTCTTCGCGGGGGAGTGCGACGTGCTGCGCGACCGCCTCGCGGCCGCCGCCCGCGGCGAGGCGTTCGTCCTCCAGGGTGGCGACTGCGCCGAGACCTTCGCCTCGGCGACGGCCGACAACATCCGGGACCGGGTCAAGACCGTCCTGCAGATGGCGGCCGTCCTCACCTACGGCGCCTCGCTCCCGGTGGTCAAGGTCGGACGGATGGCGGGGCAGTACGCCAAGCCCCGCAGCAGCGGCTCCGAGACCCGCGACGGCGTCACCCTGCCCGCCTACCGCGGTGACATGGTCAACGACTTCGCCTTCGTCCCGGGCTCGCGCACGCCCGACCCGCAGCGGTTGGTGCACGCCTACCACGCGGCCGCCTCGACGCTGAACCTCGTGCGCGCCTTCACGACCGGCGGGTTCGCCGACCTGCGCCACGTGCACGACTGGAACAAGGGCTTCGTCGCCAACGCGGCCAACGCGCGCTACGAGCGGACCGCGCACGACATCGACAAGGCGATGAAGTTCATGGCCGCCTGCGGCGCCGACTTCGACGCCATGCGGACGACGGAGTTCTTCGCCGCGCACGAGGCCCTGCTGCTCGACTACGAGCGGCCGATGACGCGGATCGACTCACGCACCGGGCTGCCCTACGACACGTCGGCGCACTTCGTCTGGGTGGGGGAGCGCACCCGTGACCTCGACGGGGCGCACATCGACTTCGTCTCGCGGATCCAGAACCCCATCGGCGTCAAGGTCTCGCCCCGGGCCGAACCCGACTACCTGCTCAAGCTCATCGACAAGCTCGACCCTGACCGCACCCCGGGCCGGCTGACCTTCATCACCCGGATGGGCGCGGGCACGATCCGCAGCGCCCTGCCCGCGATCGTGGAGCGGGTCACCGAGTCGGGCGCCCAGGTCACGTGGATCTGCGATCCCATGCACGGCAACACCTTCGAGTCCACGAGCGGCTACAAGACGCGCAACTTCGACGACGTCGTGGACGAGGTCCAGGGATTCTTCGAGGTGCACCGGGCGCTCGGCACGGTGCCCGGCGGCATCCATGTCGAGCTGACCGGCAACGACGTCACCGAGTGCTTGGGCGGCTCCGAGAAGATCCTCGACGCCGACCTGGGCAACCGCTACGAGACCGTCTGCGACCCGCGCCTGAACCACCAGCAGAGCCTCGAGCTGGCCTTCCTCGTCGCGGAGATGCTCGGCCAGTCATGACCGCGCCCGCCCTCGCGCCCGTGCACGCGCCCGCCCTCGCGGCCGACCTGCTCTCCGACACCCTGACGAAGCCGACCGAGGCGATGCGGGCCGCCATGGCCGGCGCCGAGGTCGGCGACGACGTGTTCGGCGAGGACCCCACGCTGCGTGCCCTAGAGGAGCACGTCGCCGGGCTGCTCGGCCACGAGGCGGGGCTCTTCACCCCGTCGGGGTCCCTGGCCAACCAGCTCGGTCTGCGCCTCCACGTCCGGCCGGGCGAGGAGCTCGTCTGCGACTCGCTCGCCCACGTCGTGCGCGCCGAGCTCGGAGCGGCGGCCGTCTTCTCCGGCATCTCGTCCCGGACGTGGGTCGCCCCGCGTGGGCTGCTCGACCCGCGCCAGCCGCTCGAGCTGATGATCACGGGGGCGGGTCCCTACCAGGTCACCACCGCGCTGGTCGTGCTCGAGAACACCCACAACTTCGGTGGCGGCACCGTCCAGCCGCTCGAGGCGATCCGCGAGGTCCGGCGGGTGACGCAGGAGCGGGGCGTGGCGATGCACCTCGACGGCGCCCGGCTCTGGAACGCCCATGTCGCGAGCGGGGTGGCGCTGCGGGACTACGGCCGCGAGTTCGACACGGTCTCGGTGTGCCTGAGCAAGGGGCTCGGCGCGCCGGTCGGCTCGGTCCTCGTCGGGTCGGCCGAGGCGATGGCCGAGGCGCGGATCTGGCGCAAGCGCTACGGAGGGGGGATGCGCCAGGCCGGCATCCTCGCGGCCGGTGGACTGTATGCCGTGCAGCACCACCTCGAGCGGCTCGCCGACGACCACGCCCGGGCCCGCCGGGCCGCCGGGGCGTTCGCCGCGGCGGCCCCGGGCTCGATCGACCCGGCCACCGTCGAGACGAACATCCTCATCCTCGACGTGTCGCTGGCCGGGTGGTCCGGTGCGGCCCTCGTGGCCGCAGCGCTGGGCGAGGGCGTGCGCCTGTATGCCGTGGGGCCGGGCGCGGTCCGGCTCGTGTGGCACCTCGACGTCGACGATGCCGGCACCGACATCGCGATCGACGTCGTCTCTGCTCTGCTGGCCGCCGGCCCCGCTGCCTGAGCTGGCCCAGCAGTCCGTTACCGACGCGCTTGACGCAGCGTCAAGAGGAGGCGGTGGGCACCCGGTCAGGTGACCTCGTGGTGGAGGACCTCCGACGGCGGCTCGTCGGCGCGGCGGCCGAGCAGCTCCACGAGGTACATCGCCGTGAGGACCAGCAGGCCGCCCACGACCATCCGTGACGTCAGGGACTCGCTGCCGAACAGCACCGCGAAGAGTGCGGCGAAGACGGGTTCGAGGGTCATGACGATCGCGGCCCGCGTCGCGCTCAGGTGGGCCTGAGCCCACGTCTGGATCCACAGGGCGAGGGCCCCCGCGGCGGTGGCCATGTAGATGACCGACGCCCACTGGCCCCCGCCCCGGGGCCAGGTGATGCCGTCCGGCACGGCCGCGACCACGCAGATCACGGCGATGACGAGCATCTGGACCGCCGCCATCCCCGTGGCGTGGGAGGGCGTCGACAGCCGGCCGAGCCCGATGATGTGCAGGGCGTAGACCACGGCAGCGCCCAGCGTCAGGGCCTCGCCGATGCCGACGCTGACCCCGTTGAGGGAGAGGACCGACAGGCCCACGGTGGCGAGCAGCACGGCATACCAGGTGGCGCGGGGGATCCGTTCGCGCAGGAGCAGCGCGGACAGGAGCGGGGTGAGGACGACGTAGGTGCCGGTGATGAAGCCGGAGACCGAGGCGTCGGTGTGGGTGAGGCCTATCGTCTGGAGGATCTGGGCGACGCCGTAGAGGCCGCCGAGGCCGGCGCCGGCAAGCCACTGGCGCCGACCGAGGGCGCGCAGCGGACGGCGGAAGATGACGACCATGAGCACGGCGCCGATCGTGAAGCGGACCGCGAGGAAGTCGATCGGCGGCACCGTGGCGACGAGGTCGCGGATGAGGAAGAACGTCGACCCCCAGACCGCGGTGAGGAGGATGAGCAGCCCGGTCGCGACGGAGCGGGCCCGGTCCGGGCGCTGGGACACGGGGTTGCCGGCTCAGACGATGGTCAAGGTGATCGTGGACCCCTTGCGGACCATGCTGCCGGCCGGCGGGTTCGAGTCGCGGACGGTTCCGAAGAAGCCGCCGAGGATCTCGGTGTAGCTGACGTTCAGGCCCGCGGCCTTGAGGAGGGCGGCCGCCTGGTCGCGCTGCGTGCCGACGGTGGCGGGAACCGCGACGAGGACGGGGCCCTTGGAGACGACGATCGTGACCGGGTCACCCTTGAACCGGGTGCCGCTCCGGGGGGCCTGGCTGACGACGACACCCTCGGGGACGGTGTCGCTGTTGACCACCGGGCCCTCGACGACGCTCAGCCCGAGGCTCTCGAGCGCCTGCCGAGCGTCGGCGGTCCGCTTGCCCGTGACGTCGGTGACGGTGATCGGGGCACGACCCCTGCTCACCGTGACGGCAACGGGGGCGCCGCGCTGGAGGGGGGTGCCGGCGGCAGGGTCCTGGGAGATGATCGTGCCGGCCTCGACCGTCTCGCTGAAGGTGTCGGTCCGGGCGCCGACCGCGAGGTTGACCTGGCTGAGCATGGCGGCGGCGGCATCGACCGAGGTCGCGACGAGGGAGGGCGCGGCATACCGCTCCTGACCCTTGGAGACCGTGACGGTGACGGCGGTGAGCCGGGGGACCTCGGAGCCGGGCCCGGGTTCCTGGGACAGGACGGTCCCCGCCGGCACCGCCTCGTCGAACGACTCGACCACGTCGCCGCGCAGGCCGGCGACCTCGAGGGCGGTCAACGCCTCGAGCCGGGGGTGCCCGGCGACGGTCGGCACCGTCGTCCTGGCTCCGGGCCCGTCCGCGAACCACCACGCGGCACCCCCGCCCCCGAGCGCGAGCAGGACCACGAGCAGGACCGGGACGAGCCAGCGGCGTCGACGGCGCGTCGGAGCCTGACCGATGGAGGCCCCGCCACCGGGCTGCCCCGCAGGCCGCGGCACGGGCGGTGACAGGGACCGCGGCACGGACTGCGTGGGGTGGGCCGGGCCGGCGCGGGATCCGTGCCCCTCGCGCAGCGGGATGGCCGAGGTGGGGCTCAGGTCCGAGGTGCCGGCGGGGCGTCCGTCTGCCCGCAGGGGTGGGACGGGGCGCAGGTCGAGCTCGGTCGTGGACATGAGGGCGCGCGACCGGCGCACCTCGGTGAGGTAGTCGCCGGCGGAGGCGGGGCGCTGGTCGGGGTCGCGTGCCGTGCCGAGGGCGACGAGCTGGTCCAGCTCCTGAGGCAGGGACGGCACCTGGTCGGACGGGACGGGCACGCAGCCGTGCACGTGCTGGTAGGCCACGTGGATCGGGGTGTCGCCGTCGAAGGCCTTGCGGCCGGTGAGCATCTCGTAGAGGACGAGGCCCACGGCATACACGTCGGAGCGGGCGTCGGCGATGCCGCGCTCGACCTGCTCGGGGGAGAGGTAGGCGACCGTGCCGAGCAGGACCCCCGACGCGTTGGTCGTGGTGGCGGTCGTGACCGCCCGGGCGAGCCCGAAGTCGGCGACCTTCACCACGCCGTCGTCGCGCAGGATGACGTTCTCGGGCTTGACGTCGCGGTGGATCAGGCCGGCCGCGTGGGCGGCGTCGAGGGCCTGCAGGATGGGGTCGAAGAGGTCCAGGGCGGCCCGGGGCGTGAGCGGGCCTTCCTGCACGAGGACCTCGCGTAGGGTCCGGCCGGAGACGTACTCCATGGCGAGGAACATGTCGCCCGCGTCCTCGCCCTGGTCGAAGACCGCGACGACGTTGGGGTGGCTCAGCCGGGCGGCCGAGCGTGCCTCCCGACGGAACCGGCTGACGAACGTCTCGTCCTGGGCCAGGTCCCTCCGCATGATCTTCACGGCGACCTCGCGGTCGAGACGTTCGTCCAGGGCCAGGTAGACCGAGGCCATCCCCCCGTCGGCGAGGTGCGACAGCACCCGGTAGCGGCCGTCCAGCAGGCGCCCGACGACGGACTCCTGCACGCGGGACGACATGATGAGGAGTCTACGAAGGCTTCCCGGCAAAGCGGTGGAGGCTAGCCGCTGGGGTGCCGGTGGCGTCAGATGCGGGACATCATCGCCTTGACGCTGGCGACGTACTGCTGGGTGTCGGCGTACATGCCGTTGGCCCGCACCGAGCCGAGGCCCTGGTAGTAGCCCGCGATGGCCTCGTCGACCGAGCTGGAGGAGCGCGTGAGGGCCCGAAGGATGACGACGCCGGCCGTGGCGTTGTCCTCGGCCCTGAGCAGGTCGAGCCTGCGCCCCACCAACGACGAGGCCCACTCACCGGAGCTGGGGATGACCTGCATCGCCCCGATGGCGTTCGCGACCGAGACCTGGCGCTGGTCCCAGCCGGACTCCTGGTAGGAGATGGCCAGTGCCAGCTGGGGATCGATCCCGTGGCGACGGGCGGTCGCCTCGACGATCGAGCGCATCGCCTGGCGGTCCGGCGCAGCGGCGGCCTTGAGGGTGGCTCGTGCGGCCGCGGCTGCGGCGACGGTCGCGTCCGGGTAGGTCCGGCCGGCGAAGGTGTTGGCCGTGGTCGCCGGAGCGGCTGGGGCCGGGGCGGCTGGAGCGGGAGTGAGGCCGGGGATCTGGAGCACCTGGCCGGGCCGGATCTGCGACCTCGGCCCGAGGCCGTTGGCAGCCAGGATCTGCCGGGCGGTGGCCGGCGCGCGCAGGGCGATGTGGCCGATCGTGTCACCGCGTTGGACGGTGTAGCTCGACGACACGGGCTGAATGGGCGCAGCAGCCGGCGCCACCGTCGGCTGGGGGCCGGCGGGGACGAGGATCACGGCACCGGTCCGGATCATCCGGCCGCCGAGGGGCAGCTGGTTCTGGGCGGCGATGACGGAGGGCGGCGTGCCCGCGCGGGCTGCGATGTCGATGAGCGTGTCGCCGGCCTGGACCGTGTACGACTGCCACCCTGACGGGGCGCCCGCCGCGGTACGGACCAGGGCAGGGGGTGGTGACAGTGCGGGTGGAGGGGTGCTGACGGCGATCGGGGCCATGGGGGCTGAATCCTTCCCCGTCGGGGCGAGCTCGGGGTTGAAGGGACGCGTGGGGAGCGTGGGACAGGTGTGCAGTGTGTGAATCTACACGGGACGTCGAGTGTTCGCGCGTTGAGTTGGTGCCGGGTCCCTTTGGACCACCCGGACCGGTCCCCTAGGCTGCTCGGGTGGCTGATCCGACCTCCCCCCGTCCCACCCCCCTCACCGCTCTCACCGCACTGCCCGCCCTGGTCGGCGAGTGGACGACCGTGCCCGACATCGCGGAGCGGGTCGGGATCTCGCTGGCTCGGGTGCGTCAGCACCTCGCGGACCGTGAGCTGCTCTCGCAGCGCATCGGTGAGCGGGGCGTCGTCAGCGTCCCGGCGAAGTTCGTCACCGACGAGGGTCCGCGCTTCGACCTCAAGGGCACCTTCACCGTCCTGGCCGACGGGGGCATGAACGACGAGGAGATCCTCCGCTGGCTCTTCACCCCCGACGAGACGCTCCCGGTGGAGGGCGCCCCCATCGACGCCCTCATCGCGGGGCACAAGACCGAGGTCCGGCGCCGCGCCCAGGCCCTCGCCTTCTGACCGCTGACCAATGCCGGTGCGACACCTCTCGTATGCCGCGATGCTCGCGTTCTGCCTCGTGGGCACCCTGCCGCTGCACCGGGTCTTCCATCTCGACCTGGCGCGTCAGGTCCGTCGGGTGGCCCTCAGCATCCTCCCGGTGGCGCTCGTCTTCATCGCGTGGGACGTGGCCGCGACCCGGGCCGGGCACTGGTCCTTCGACCCCGGGCAGACCCTCGGCGTCCGGGTCCTGGGCCTGCCCCTGGAGGAGCTCGCCTTCTTCGTCGTCATCCCCCTCGCCGGCCTGCTGACCTACGAGGCCGTCGGCGTCGTCCTGCGCCGGGGAGAACGTCGCCGCAGGGTTGGAGGACCACCCGGCGACGGGGGAGTGGCGCGATGAGCTACACCACCGCCACCGCGGTCGGCATCGTGCTCGCCGCGCTCCTCGACCTGCTCGTCCTGCGCACCCGGCTCCTCACGACGCGCCGGTGGTGGGCGGCATACGTGATTGTCGTGTTCTTCCAGCTCGTGACCAACGGCTGGCTGACCGGGCGGCGGATCGTCACCTACGACCCGGACGCCATCATCGGCAGCGGCGGGGTGCCGTTCCTCGGGGACGGGAGGATCGCCTGGGCGCCGGTCGAGGACCTCGGCTTCGGGTTCGCGCTCGTCCTCGCGACATGTGCCCTGTGGGTCCGGCTGGGCCGGCAGGGACGCCGAGCAGCGCCCGGGTCAGCGGCCCCGGCGGCGCAGCACCCGGGCGACGGTGGCGGCCCGCGCCGCCCGTGACGCCCTGACCCGGCCGTCGAAGACGTTGCCGTCGTGCCGCCCGACCTCGACGAGGATCTCGCGGTAGAGGCTGAAGGCCGTCTGGAGCCCGACGCGCGACCGGGCATCGACGAGCGCGAGCCCCGGCCCGGCATCCTCATAGAGGGCGAGTCCACGCTCGACCTGCGCCGTCACGAGGGACCGCACGGCGTCGTCGGGGCGGCGGCTCGCGACCGAGCGGGCGAGGTCGTCAGCCGTCACGCCGTGGGCTACGAGGTCCTCTTCGGGCAGGTAGACCCGGCCCCGTGCCAGGTCCTCGGCGATGTCGCGCACGACGGTCGTGAAGTGGAAGGCCTCGCCGAGCGCCCGGGCCAGGGGCCGTACGGACGGGTCGGTCGCCCCGAACAACGGGGCCATCATCTCGCCGAGGGCGGCGGCGGCGCCGCTCATGTACGCGCGCAGGTCGTCCCAGGTGGCGTAACGGGTCACGGTGAGGTCCATGACCAGCGACGCGAGGTAGTCCTCGAAGAGGTCGCCCGGCATCCCGACGACCCGCTGGGTGTGCCACAGGGCGGTGAGGACGGGCGGGGCGGCAGGGTCGGGCGGGGCGGCAGGGTCGGGCGGGGCGGCGGGGTCGGGCGGGGCGTCCGAGGCCAGGGTCGCGAGCACGGCGTGCCGCCACGCCGGCAGGGCCTCCAGCGGGTCGCTGCGGGGCCGGTCGACGAGGTCGCGCGAGGTGCGCGCGAAGGCGTAGACCGCCCAGACATGGGGCCGTCGCTCGCGCGGGAGCAGACTCGTCGCGAGGTAGGAGGCCCCGCCGTGCTCGCGGTGGACCTCACGGCACCGCTGGTATGCCGGGGCGAGTGCGGGCGGGATGGCCCGGTCCTTCATCGGGTGGCCCGCGGGCGGTCTCCGGGCACGGGCGGCGTCACGACTCCCGGGTCGTGGAGGAGGTCACGAGGGAGGCGAGGACGGCGACCGCGTCGCGGTCGAGGCCGGTGGTCCTCGCGAGGGCCGCCCCGGCCTCCTCGGCGAGAGCCGCGATCATCGACTCCACTCCGTCGACCGCCCCGGTGTCGCGCAGCACGGTCCGCAGGTCCTCGACCCCGGCGTCGTCGAGGTCGCCCCGTCCGAGGTGCTTGTCGAACAGCGCCGACTGGTCGGCATCGGCCGCGTCGAGGGCGAGGGCGACGAGCACGGTGCGTTTGCCCTCACGCAGGTCGTCGCCGGCCGGTTTCCCGGTGGCGGCAGGGTCGCCGAAGACCCCGAGCAGGTCGTCCCGCAGCTGGAACGCCTCCCCGAGGGCGAGGCCGTAGCGCGAGAGCGGGCCGAGCGTGGAGGCCGCCACCCCACCGGCGGCGGCGCCGATGAGCAGGGGGTGCTCGATGGTGTACTTCGCGCTCTTGAAGCGGATGACGTTGCGGGCCGAGGCGACCCGGGCCGCCGTGTCCAGGCCGTCCCAGCCGCGGGCCGACTCGAGCAGGTCGAGATACTGCCCGCCCATCAGCTGGGTGCGCATCGCGTCGAAGGTGCCCCGGGCCCGGGCGAGGTGCTCCGCCGGAAGGCCGCAGGTGGCGTAGAGCTCGTCCGTCCACTGGAGGCAGAGGTCGCCGGCGAGGATGGCGGCCGCCTCCCCGAAGCGGACGCTGCTGCCCGCCCACCCGGCCTCGGCGTGGTGCGCCGCGATCGCGCGGTGGGCGGACGGCATACCCCGGCGTGAGTCGCTGCCGTCCATGACGTCGTCGTGGAGCAGGGCCGCGGCCTGGAAGAACTCCATCGCGGTGGCGAGCCGCACAAGGGCGTCGGAGTCCGGCTGGCCGGCGGCGCGGTAGCCCCAGTAGAGGAACGCCGCCCGAAGCCGCTTGCCGCCGGCGAGCAACCGGGCGACCGCGTCGACCAGGCTCGACAGGTCGTCACCCAGCGCGTCGAGGACGGCGGTCTGCACCGCGATCTCGGCATCGACCGCCGCCTGCACGCGAGCGCGCAGTCCGACCTGGTCGAGCGGGTCCGTCGGGCGGTTCACGGGGTCCTCCGGGGGCGGTCAGCGGGTGCGTCACCAGCCTACGGGCTGGTGAGTGGACGGGTGACCCGCCCCGGGGTGACCCGGCGCACTCCCGGACGGCCACGTGGTGCGCGGCGCGACCGTCGTCAGGGGCCCGCGTCGTAGGCTGGTCGCATGTCCCTCGGCACCTCGGCCCGCCTGCCCCGGCCCGCCCACATGACGCGGTCGATCCCGCAGGCCCTGGCCCAGGACCTGCCGAGCTTCAGCTTCGAGTTCTTCCCGCCGAAGGACGACGCGGCGGAGGCCCATCTGTGGGAGGCGATCCGGCGGCTCGAGAAGACCCGCCCGACGTTCGTGTCGGTCACCTACGGCGCGGGCGGCTCGACCCGCGACCGCAGCGTCCGGGTCACCGAGCGGATCGCGCGCGAGACGACCCTCACCCCGCTGGCGCACCTGACCTGCGTCGGGCACTCGGTGAGCGAGCTGCGCAGCGTCGTCGGCGCCTTCTCCGCGGCGGGGATCCGCAACATCCTCGCCCTGCGCGGCGACCCGTTGGGCGGTCCGGGGCAGGAGTGGGTCCGTCACCGCGAGGGCCTCGACCACGCCGACGAGCTGGTCGCGCTGGTCCGCACGCTCGGGGCGTTCACCGTGGGCGTCGCGGCCTTCCCCGACCAGCACCCGGAGAGCCCGAGCCTCGATGCCGACGCGGAGGTGCTCGTGCGCAAGGCCGATGCCGGCGCGGAGTATGCGATCACCCAGTTCTTCTTCACCAAGGAGGCCTACCTCGGGTTGCGCGACCGGGTCGCGGCGCGGGGCCGGGACCTGCCGATCATCCCCGGCCTGATGCCGGTGACCAACGTCAAGCAGCTCGCCCGGATGACCCAGCTGTCCGGTCAGCCGGTGCCCGACGCGGTGGCCTCCCGGCTCGAGGCCGTGGCCGACGATCCGGCAGCCGTGCGCGAGGTGGGGGTCGAGATCACGACCGAGCTGGCTCAGGAGCTGCTCGCCGAGGGAGCTCCGGGCATCCACTTCATCACGATGAACCGCTCGCCCGCGACGCTCCGGGTGTGGGACAACCTCGGGATGACTGCCGCCCAGTAGCGTGCCCTGGCCCTGGCCCTGCCCCTGGCCCTGGCCCTGGCCTGGGCCTGGGCCTGGCCCTGGCCTGGGCCTGGGCCTGGGCCAGGCGGCAGGCGTCCGGGTCCCGTAGGGCAGGTCGCCCCCTGCACGACCTGCTGTGACCCGGGCGCCCGCTTGCGGTTTCCCGGTCCAGAGTATGTCGGTTTTCTCCGGCTCTGTCATCAGTACAGAGACTCGGTTACCCTTCGCCAGCCCGCCCGTCGAGCTGCCGTTCCGCACTTCTCGGTGGTATTTGTCTCGACGATGTGCGGGCGTGCGTAGCCGTTGTCCCTCCTCGACGCGTCGACATGCGGAGACTTGGACGTTTGCGGACATTCCGAACAGCGGGCGCTCCGGCACGTATATCGGTTTTTCGCATCCGTACAGTCAAGGATGGGCTTGCGCCAGCCGAACGGGCTCTGGGGTCTCGTCGAGACAAGCCCCGAGGCTCGCTGGCGTGCCCGATCTCGGCACAACTGCCGCGAGGGGCCGGTCGGGTCCGCTGAGCGTGTCCCGTATGAGGCTCCCGATCTGGAAGCTTCCTCGGGCGCGTCTCCGGGACACTCCCGCGCACGCACGGCACCTGCCTACGGCCTTCTCGCAAGGACCCCCGTCACCAACTCGTAGCAGAAGAACATGCCAACAACGAGTTCCGGGCCGGGGCTCGCCGTGCCCGATGAAGTGACCATCGCGATGGGCGAGATCGCCGAGGACATGCGTAAGGGTCTGCTCGCCCTCGCGGTCCGCGCTGGCCTGAGCCACGGGCCGTGAGCCCGGGTCGGTGACCTTGGGCGGCTAGTTGATCCTGAAGGAACGCGCGGTCGACCAGCTTCCCGCACTTCCATCCGGCCGGTTGGCTCGCACCCGCCAGAACCAGTCGCCCTTGGCCGTGAAGGACGCGCCGATCTGAGGGGCGGTCGAGGAGCGTTCGAGCAGGATGGACGTGAAGGTGCTCGTGGAGCTCGCCTGGAGCGTGTAGGACGCAGCGCTGGCGACGCTACTCCAGTCAAATAACACGGATTGGCCGGGCGCGAAGCGGGCGCCCGAAGGCGGCGACACCAGGGTCGGTGCCGGCAGCGGCGTCAACGGGATCGGGTTCACGGTCAGCGTCGCCGTCTTGGTGACCCCGGCCCCCGACACCGACAGCGTGACGGTCGTCGTTGCCGACGGATTGGTGGTCAGGATCAGGACGCCGGCATGCGGTGAGCCGGCCGGGATCGTCACCGTCGGGGCCATCCGGGCGACAGCAGGGTCGCTGCTTGTCAGGGTGAAGGTGACGTCCGTGGACTGGAGCTGGGCCATGGCCACCCGGGCCGACGAGCCCTCTGATCCGGTCGTGGTGGGCGGGGTTACCGTCCACTCCGAAGGTGCCACGCCGGGCTCGAGGGTCAGCTGGTGCGTGACCTGCTTTCCGTTCCAGCTGGCAAAGATCGTCACGGTGGTGTTGACCGTCACGGCACTGGTCTGAATGGTGAACGGTTGCGAGAAGCCGCCTGGGGCCACGGTGACGGTCGCGGGCGGCACGGCCAGCGGCGAGCTGCTCGTGAGTGTGACGGCCGCCCCCGCGGGGGGTGCGGCGCCGTTCAGCGTGACGAACGCCGTCGCGGGACTGCTACCGGTGATCCGGTTCGGCGAAGGCCCGACCTCTTTGAGTGACGGGGGGTTCACGGTGACCGGGACGCTCGCCGCCGATCCGGCATACGTCGCCGTGATGGTCGCTGAGGTTGGTGCGGTCACCTGCCCGTACAGGAACCGGAACTGGGTGAAGGCGGTCCCGGCGCCTATGAGCACGGACGACGGGACCGGCGTGGCGCCGGGCTGGGTGCTCGTCAGCTGGACCAACGCCCCGCCGGCCGGCGCTGGACCTGTGAGCTGGAGCTCGCCCACCTGCTCCGTCCCGCTGTAGGCAGATGTGATGCCCAGCAGGGAGATAGACGCGATCATCGCCGGCGCGGTGTCGACCGTGAACGAGCGCACCGTCGACCACGCGGTCATCGCTGCGGTCGTTGGCGACGCGTCCCCCTGGGTGTGGCGGACCCGCCAGTACTTCGTCCCAGAACTGAGGCCCAGGAGGGTGTACTGAGAGCTCGTCTGCTGGCTGATCTGGACCTCGACGTTGGTGAACGCGGGGTCTGTGGCGACCTGGGCCTCGTAGCCGGAAGGCTGCGGGTTCTGGACGTCGTTCCAGTCGAGGGTTATCGGCAGCGGGAGGTTGGCACCGGCAGCAGGGGACACGAGGGTCGGTGCGGGCCCGACCGGCGCGGCGTAGGAGATGGTGAACGTGCGTACGTTGGAGGGGGTGCCGGCGACTCCGGCCGCGTCGACGGCATACACGCGCAGGTTCCAGCTGCCGATGAGAGTGCTGTTGAACGTCAAGCCATAGTTCGGGTCGGGAATGTTTGTGAAGCGGACATCCACGGGCGCCGGGAACCTCGGGTCGGCGGAGACCTCGACGACATAGCTGCTGGCTCCGGCGACGGCGCTCCACGAGAAGGGGAAGCTCTCCATCGGGTGGTACGCCGTGCCGAATGGCAGCGCGCCGAGCACCGGCGAACTCAGCGCGCCCGCGCCGGACCCGGTGACGGTGAAGCTGCGCGTCGCCGAGAACGCGCTCTGGTCGAGGTTGCTGTTGATCGCCTGGACGCGCCAGTAGTACGTGCCGAGGCCGAGGCCACCGACCCTCTGCTGAGTCACGCTCGGCAGAGTGGAGTCGCGGGTCACCAGCGGCGCGAACGTCGGAGAGGCGCTGATCTCCCAGTTGTAGCCGCCGTTGACACTGGCCGGGTCGATGACGGACGACCAAGAGAGGGTCAACGGCGTGGTCACTGCCGCTCCGTTGGCAGGTGTGAGCGGCGAGGGCGCGGCTTGACCAGCGGGCGGCGGCTGGGTCGCGGTGCACCCGGACAGCGTCGCCACTCGCGGCGTCGCGGAGCCGTCGTCGATGTCAACTGTGCAGTCGGCCGGCCGGGTGTATGGGGTGCGGTCGATGCGGAAACCCCCGCCGGTGTCGCTCCTACCCATGATGACGCCGTCGACGGTGATGTCCCGACTGGCCGCCGCGGTGCCCTCGAGCCGCAAGTTGGACCCGCTGACCTCTGCTCGCGACACCGAGACGGCCGCGGACGCAGGGGCGACCACCAGGAACGTGGAGACGAGAAGGAGCACGGCGATGATGACCGGCCTGCGACGGCGCACGGTGAACGGATTGGGCGACCACGGTTGTAGCACAGACACTCCGTCCCGCCAACGGCCGATCCGGTGGCCAAGAGCCCCATTCAACCCTGACGACCCAGACGCGTCTATGGCACTTAGGTACTAAGACCCCATGTCTGGACCCG
Source organism: Lapillicoccus sp. (assembly GCF_046595215.1). NCBI lineage: Bacteria > Bacillati > Actinomycetota > Actinomycetes > Micrococcales > Intrasporangiaceae > Lapillicoccus > Lapillicoccus sp. The sequence continues at coordinate 54,415 of NZ_JBKJPP010000159.1, forward strand.
CCGTCCTGAGACTGATTGCTGGCCGGTGACCTGTCCCTTCACGTGGCTGCAGCGAAGTTGTCGGGTTGTCCCGGGAACAGCCATCGGCTGCCGGGGCTCGTGGTGGTTGTCAGGTTCGGTGAAGACGTTCCAGCCAAGCGGAACGGCAGGTGGAGGAGGCCAGACGCTGGAGTTTCGCGAGGCGGCAGGATACAGCGGTTAAATAGGATAATTAGGGACAAACACGCCGATAACTGCTAGTAAGTGTCCATGAAAGGTGAACCGAGAGGCTGCTCGTCCGACACGGGCGCCCGTGAGGATGCGCTCGCCCCGGCATCCGCTGGCCCGTTCGGGGCGGGCATCACCCACCCCACCCGGCGACCCTCCCCTGCGCCGTCACCCGGCTCGCAGGCTCCCTCACCGCAACTGAAAAGGACCTGCCTTCGTGCGACGTCGACCTGTTACCAGTGTGTTGTTGAGCTCTGTCCTCCTCGCGGCCCTCGCCGTCGCGATCCCCGAGTCCGCCGCAGCCGCGGCCACGCCCCCACCGCCTCCGGCCGTCACGGGCATCGAGGCCACCGCGGCATACGTGCCGGATGTCTCCTGTGATCCCACTGCAAAGCCGGGCGCGACGCGCTTCGCCAACCTGCTGAAGGCGACGTACCCAGGGACGTCCACCGGGATCGGACGTGCGTGTGGCTCGGAGGGGTCGGTCAGCGAGCACTACGACGGCCGGGCGGTCGACTGGATGACGACGGTCCGCACCCCGGAGGGGCTCGACCGGGGGGACACTCTCGTGAACTGGTTGCTGGCCACCGATGCCCAGGGGAACGCGGTGGCCAATGCCCGCCGCCTCGGGGTCATGTACATCATCTGGAACGACCAGATCTGGGGCGCCTACCGCCCGAGCGACGGCTGGCGGCCCTACAGCAACTGCGAGGCGCACCCGGAGGCGGCGTCGGACACCGCGTGCCACCGCGACCATGTGCACATCTCGCTCTCCTGGGAGTGGGCGATGGCCGCCACGTCCTACTGGAGCGGCAAGGTGGCTGCCAGGGACTACGGGCCGTGCCGGACCTCGACCACCGGGTGGGCGCCGGCCTACTCCGGACCCAACCCCACGCCGTGCCCATCCGTCGTCCCGGGGCCTGCCCCCGTTCCCGTGCCGGCCACCGGGACGGTGCCGGGCAGCGTCAACGCCGGTGGCCCGGCGGTCTTCTCGCCCGACGGCAGGTTCCGGCTGAACATGCAGACCGACGGCAACCTCGTAACGTACGACGCCGCCGGGAAGTACCAGTGGGCGTCGTCCACGAATGTCCCGGGCAGCTACCTGCGCGTCCAGGCCGACGGCAACGTCGTGATGTACGACCCGGAGGCCAACCTGCCGTTGTGGACGACCGGCGTGTACAGCCCCGGCGCCCAGCTGCGGATGCAGAACGACGGCAACCTGGTGCTGTACTCCGACGCCGGCGCGCCCCTGTGGGACAGCAAGGGCTACACCCGCCGGGCCGCGGTCCGGTTCGTCCCGCAGCGGGCATTCACCCACCTGTCCTCGGGGCAGTCCGTCACCTCGTGGTCCAACGGTTTCACCCTCACGCTGCAGACCGGCGGCAACCTCGTCCTGAAGAACGCGAACGGGTCGACCCGGTGGTCCAGCGGCACGTCGGTGCCCGGGTCGAGGCTCGAGGCGCAGGCCGACGGCAACGTCGTCATCTACGGACCCAGTGGTGCACCCGTCTGGCACACCAGGCTGTACAGCCCGGGTGACTACGCCGTCATCCAGGACGACGGCAACGTCGTCGTGTACGACAAGGCCGGCCGAGCCCTGTGGGATGCCCTGGGATTCACCGGGCATCCCGCCGTCCGGGTCGGCTGAGCGTCGGCAACGAACGGCGCCGCCCGGGGACGTCTTGACAGGCTGTCCGAGGGAGGGAGTACCTTTGCTTCATCGAACAGGTGTACGAATTCTCGGTCTGGGGTGACGAACTCCGCTCCCGCTCCAAGGGCCTGTCGGTGACAGCACGATCAACCCGTGACGGGACGCCTACCCCGTCCCGTCACGGGCCGGTCTGTCTCCTGAGCCACCCCATGCCCGGAAGGGGCGATGCCGTCATGCGCCGTTACAGCGATCCGATCGAGGTCCGGTCGGAGGACCGGACCACGAATGGTCACAGCGATGCGGGTGGAACGGGTGGCACGGACGTGATGGGGAGGTCCTCGCCCCCGCCGCAGGCCTTCATCTGGAGGGGCCGGCTCTACGTCGTGCGTCAGGTGATCGGCCACTGGCGTGAACGTCGGGCCTGGTGGCGCGAGGCGCTCGACCCGGTCCCCGGCCAGCCGGTGGGCCTCGACATCGCCGCCGGTGAGCGGCAGGTGTGGCGGGTCGAGGCCAGCCGGGGCCAGGTCCACGCCAGCGGGGTCTTCGACCTCGTCCACGACGACGTCCCCCACGAGGGACACCCCGACTGGCGCCTCGTGCGCGTCGCGGACTGAGGAGACCCGGATGAACACCGAGAGCGCCCACGTCCTGGTCCCTGGCCGGCGTCGTCCCCCCATCGCGGCAACCTCCCTCGACCTGCTCGACCGGTCCCGGGGGAGCCTGCTGCTCGCCTGCCGGACCGGTGACGCGGGCGAGCGCTACGTCGAGGCCCACCTCGGCGCCCTTCGGGCCGCGGCAGCCCTGCTCGCCGCGCGCAGCAGCTCCTCGGGGCGCTCGCGACCGCGCAGCGTCTGGGAGGTGCTGCCCGCGGTCGCCCCCGAGCTGTCCGAGTGGGCGACGTTCTTCGCCGGGTCGGCGCGGCAGCGGGCAGCCGTCGAGCGTGGTGGACCGCTCAGCGCCCGCGAGTCCGACGACCTGCTGCGCCAGTCCGAGATCTTCCTCGAGATCGTCCAGGACCTGCTCGGGGTGCCACGCGCCGAACCCCTGCCCGACTACCTCGCCCCGGTCTCGGCCCACGGGTCGGCGTCGGCGTCGGACCGGGCCGAAGCCCGGGCCTGAGGACCGTCCGTGCACGACACCTTCGTCCACCTGCACGTCGCCTCCGGATACTCCATGCAGTACGGCGCCTCGACCCCCGCCGCCCTCGTGCAGCGGGCCGTGGCCTGGGGCCAGCCGGCGCTGGCCCTGACCGACAGGGACGGGCTCTACGGCGCGGTGCGGTTCGTCCAGGCCTGCACCGACGCCGGGATCGCCCCGATCCTCGGCGTCGACCTCGCCGTCCGTCACGAGGTGCCTGACCCGCGCCGGACGTCGCACCGTGGTGGTCCTGCGACGCGGCCGCGCACCCCGGTCCGCGGCGGCGCCGTCGTGGACGCCCGGCTGCCGCGGGTGACCGTCCTCGCCCGGGGTCGTCACCTCGGTCTCGACCCTGGCGCAGGCTGGGGCCGGTTGTGCCGCCTTGTCACCCGCACCCACCTCGGCGGTGAGCGGGGCGAGCCGGTGAGCACGCCCGAGCTCATCGCCGAGCTGGCCACGCCGCCGGGCATCGACCCCGCCGAGCGTGGCCCCAGCCCGCTCGTCGTCCTGCTCGGTCCCGACTCCGACGTCGGCCGTGCGGTCCTCGCACGGAAGCGCGCCCGGGCCCACGCGGCGCTGGCTCGGTGGCGGGCCCTGTTGCCGCGCGACGCGATCGCCATCGAGGTCGTCTGCCACGGCGGGGCCGAGGGCACCCCGGCCAGCCTCGGTCACGCGGCCCGGCTCTACGCACTCGCCCGGGAGCACGGCATCCGCGTCGTCCTCACCGCTGCCGTGCGGCACGCCGACCCGCGGGAGGCCGCCACCGTCGACGTCCTCGACGCCGCCCGGCGGCTCGTCGCCCTCGACGTCCGTCACCTCGACCGGATCACCACGGCAGGCCACCTCAGTCCCACTCCGGCGATGTATGCCGTGGCGTGCGACATCCTCCAGGCCTCCGGTCCGGGGATCAGCGGCGGCGGCACCCTGGCCCGCGAGGGTGCCCGGTCGCTGCTCGGGGCGAGCGTCGCGCTCGCCATGGAGTGCGTCCAGGACCCGGCCGTCGACCTCGGGATCGGGGCCGTCCACCTGCCCGAGCAGACCGTCCTCGGCATCGCCCCCGACATCGACCCGCAGAGCATCCTCGCGGCCCGGTGCCGGGACGCGGTGGCGACCCGATATCCGCACGAGTCACCGAGCGAGCTCGCTGCGGTCGGGTCCCGGCTCGATGACGAGCTGGCGGTCATCGGTGGGCTCGGCTACCCGACGTACTTCCTGACCGTCGCCACGGTGTGCGACCTCATCCGAGAGATGGGGGTCCGGGTGGCCGCCCGCGGGTCGGGAGCGGGCTCGCTCGTCAACTACCTCCTCGGCATCTCCGGGGTCGACCCGATGCGCTACGGCCTGCTGATGGAGCGGTTCTGCTCACCGTTGCGGGCCCAGCTGCCCGACATCGACATCGACGTCGAGTCGGCCCGGCGCACCGAGATCTACGAGAAGGTCCTCGCCCGATTCGGGGGTGAGCGGGTCACCTGTGTCTCGATGATGGACAGCTACCGGGTCCGGCACGCGATCCGTGACGTCGGGGCTGCCCTGGGGATGCCGCCGTCCGAGGTCGACGCCATGGCGAAGGCGTTCCCGCACATCTCTGCCCGCAACGTCCGCAACGCCATCGCCGACCTGCCCGAGCTGCGGGCCAGCGGGCTCAACACTCCTCGGCTCGACCTCATGCTCGACCTCGTCGAGCGGCTCGACGGACTGCCCCGACACATCGCCCTCCACCCGTGCGGGGTGGTCCTGTCCAACTCCCGGCTGCTCGACCGCACCCCGGTCGAGGCGAGTTGGATCGGCTTTCCGATGAGTCAGTTCGACAAGGACGACGTCGAGGCGCTCGGGTTGCTCAAGCTCGACATCCTCGGCATCCGGATGCAGTCCGCGATGGCCCATGCCGTCGACGAGGTCCGCCGGGTCGAGCAGGTGAGCATCGACCTCGACGACCGTCAGCAGGTGGCGCTCGACGACGAGGCGACGTTCCGGCTGATCCGGACCACGCACACCCTCGGCTGCTTCCAGATCGAGAGCCCGGGCCAGCGCGAGCTCATCGGCAAGTTCGGCCCGCAGCGGTTCGAGGACCTCATCATCGACATCTCGCTCTTCCGCCCCGGTCCGGTCAAGTCCGACATGATCGTCCCGTTCCTCAATGCCCGCCAGGGGTGGAAGGAGCCGGAGTTCCTCCACCCGACGCTCATCCCCGCGCTGCGCGAGACCGAGGGAGTCGTCGTCTTCCACGAGCAGGTGCTGCTCATCGTCGCCGAGACGACCGGGGTCACCCTCGCCCAGGCCGACGAGGTGCGTCGGGCCATGGGGTCGTTCTCGACCCAGGGCGAGGTCGAGGCCTGGTGGCGTCCCGCGGCGCTGGCGCGGGGCTACGCGCCTGCCGACGTCGACCGGATCTGGGAGGTCCTCAAGGCGTTCGCGTCGTTCGGGTTCTGCAAGGCCCATGCAGCGGCGTTCGCCCTCCCGACCTACCAGTCGGCCTGGCTCAAGACGCACCACCCGGCTGCGTTCATCTCCGGTGTGCTGACCCACGACCCGGGGATGTATCCCAAGCGCCTCATCCTCGACGACGCCCGCAGCCTGGGCATCGCCGTCCTCGGGCTCGACGTCAACACCTCGACGGGGGCATACACCGTCGAGAGGGTGCCGGCGTGGGACCCGGGCTCCCCCGCCCTGCCCGGGGGACCGTCGCTGGTCCCGGACCCGCGCGCGCTGCACCCCGACCTGCCTGACGCACGGGCCTTCGGCATCAGGATCTCGCTGTCAGACGTCAAGGGGATCAGTGACGCGGAGGTGGCCCGGATCGTCGCCGGCCAGCCGTACTTCAGCGTGGCCGACTTCTGGAACCGCGCCCACGTCTCGCGCCCGGTCGTCGAGCGCCTCGTGCTCGCCGGCGGGTTCGACGCGGTCTACGGCATCGGGTCGGTCGCCGCCGCGACCCTCGACGCCGGCCACCCCGGCGCGGTGCCGGGCGCCCCCGGCGCCGGGCTCGGACGGCGGGGCCGGATCACCCGGCGTGACCTGCTGCTCCACGTCGCCGAGCTCGACCGCTGGGCACGGTCCCTGCGCGCCGGCCCGACCCGGAGGTCGGGCAGGGCATTCGGTCGGGCATCGGGCGGGGCGCCCGGTCGGGCATCGGGCGGGGCGCCGGGCATCGGGTGGGGTGCCGGTGAGGGTGACGTCGCGGCGCTGGCTGCGGCCCAGTCACAGGCGGCGCAGGCCGTGCTCCCTGCGGCCCAGCAGCCTGTCCAGCTGGTCCTCGACCTCGGCGACACACCCCAGCTCGAACGGGGCAGCGGGCTGCCCGAGATGACCGGGCCGGAGCGCGTCCGGGCCGAGCTCGACATCCTCGGCCTCGACGCCAGCGCCCACATCGTCGACTTCTACGCGCCGATGCTCGCGGCCCTCGGGGTGACCCGGACCAAGGACATCCTCACAGCCCGCAACCGCAGCCAGGTGTGGGTGGCCGGGGTCAAGGTCGCGACCCAGACCCCGCCAATCCGCTCCGGTCGCAGGGTTGTCTTCCTCACCCTCGACGACGCGACCGGGCCGGTCGACGCGACGTTCTTCGAGGACGTGCAGGGCCCGTATGCCGGCACCGTCTTCCACTCGTGGATGCTTCTCGTGCGCGGGGTGGTGCGGCGCACCGGACCCCGGGGGATCTCGGTGCGGGCGACCGGGGCGTGGGAGCTGTCCGGGCTGTGGGAGGCCTGGACCCGTGGTGGGCTCGAAGCCGTGCTGACGGCCCTCGAGGTGGCCGACCGGGAGGCGATCGCGCGCAACGAAGGGGCTCTCGCTGCGGCCGAGGAGGCCGATGGTCGTGGCGCCCCGGCTGGTCGGGACGGCACGGCTGGTCGGGACGGCACGGCTGGTCGGGACGGCGCAGAGGATGACGGACGGGGCCGGGCCGGGGGGATGGGCGGTGCCCGCCCCAGCAGGCTGCTCGTCCACGCTTCGGGCTTCACGCAGTCGCCCTACGCCGACCTCAAGCCGGCCGGCGGCGACGTCCGGTCCGCCCGTGGGCTCGGCGCAGGCGCGGTCGTGCCCGACCCGGTCACCAGCGCGGACCGGAACGGGGTCGCTGGGACCGACGGGCTCGCCGGGGACGACGACGGTTTTGGGGCCCCGCCGCGCAAGCTCTGGCACTCCAGCCCTGGAAGCTCGGGGCACTAGGGTGACGGGAGACATCAGGCTTGGCACCGGAGGGAGATCGACGTGGTCGACGAGCGGCGTCCGGCCAGACGCGGCGGCGCACCGTCGTTCCGCACTCAGGCGATCTGGTCCACGGTCCGCAAGCTCGCTGCCACCCGCGAGGCGCAGCTCGGCCGCCCCCTGTCCGTCCTTGACCTCGGCGGCGGCACCGGCGGCCTGGCGGTCCCCCTTGCGGAGCTCGGCCATGACATCACCGTCGTCGACCCGAGCCCTGACGCCCTCGCTGCGCTCGAGCGCCGCGCCGCCGAGTCGGGCGTCGCCGAGCGCATCACCGCCCGCCAGGGAGATGCCGACAGCCTCGCCGAGGTCCGACCGGACGCCGGCTTCGACCTCGTCTGCTGCCACGGAGTGCTCGAGGTCGTCGACGACCCCGCGGCCGCCCTCGCAGCCGTCGCCGTCGCCCTCGCCCCGGACGGCCACCTGTCCCTGCTCGTGGCCGGCCGGCTCGCCGTCGTCCTGGCCAAGGCGCTCGCCGGTGACTTCGTCCAGGCCCGCGAGGCGCTCACCAGCACCGACGGCCGGTGGGGTCGCACCGATCCACTACCGCGACGGTTCGACATCGCCCAGCTCGAGGCACTCCTCGACGGCAACGGGTTCACCAGCGAGCACGTCCACGGGGTGCGGGTGTTCAGCGACCTCGTCCCATCCGGGACGATCGACAGTGCCGCCGACCGGGTCGCTCTGCTCGAGCTCGAGCAGGCGGTGGCCGAGCACCCGGCATACGCCGTCCTCGGGGAGCTCGGAGCAGGGATCCATGTCCTGGCCCGGCGGGCCTGACCCGACCCGGTCCGGGGTGGGCCGATGAGCCGCCGCCAGTACGCCGCGCCGACCCGGTCCGGTGACGACGAGCCCGACGACAACGGGTGCACGATCCTCCACGTCGACATGGACGCGTTCTATGCCATGGCGTCCCTCATCGAGCGGCCCGACCTGAGGGGGAAGCCGGTCATCATCGGCGGGGGCGGCACCCGCTCGGTCGTCCTCTCGGCGACCTACGAGGCCCGCACGTTCGGGGTGACGTCCGCGATGCCGATGGCCCGCGCCCGGCGGATGTGCCCCCAGGGGGTCGTCCTCGAGCCGGACTTCGCCCGCTACGCCCAGATCTCCGACGCGATCATGGCGACCTTCGCCTCCGTCACCGACATCGTCGAGCCCCTCTCGCTCGACGAGGCCTTCCTCGACGTCGCCGGTGCCCAGCGGCGGCTGGGTTCGCCCCGGCACATCGCCCAGCTGCTGCGCGACACCATCGCCGACGAGCAGGGGATCACCTGCTCCGTCGGGGTCGCGCCGACGAAGTTCGTCGCCAAGCTCGCCTCCAGCCTGGCCAAGCCCGACGGCATGATCGTCGTCCCGGGGGCCGAGGTGCTGGGGTTCCTCCACCAGCTGCCCGTCGGTGCCCTCTGGGGGGTCGGGGAGCGCACCGAGGAGACGCTGGTCCGGCTCGGGCTGCGGACGGTCGCCGACATCGCCCACACCCCTGTCGAGACGCTGCGTCGCGCCCTCGGCGACGTGACCGGTTCACACCTGCACCGCCTCTCCTGGGGGCGCGACGAGCGTCCTGTCGTGCGCGAGCGGCGTGAGAAGAGCATCGGCACCGACGAGACCTTCGCCCACGACATCGACGACCCCGTCGTCATCCACCGCGAGCTGCTCCGTCTCAGCGACCGCACGGCGGCGCGGGTGCGGGCCGCCGGGATGATGGGACGGACGATCTCGATCAAGGTTCGCTTCGCCGACTTCACCACGATCACGCGGGCTCGCACGCTGCGCGACCCCACCGACGTGTCCCGCGACATCTACGTCACGGCCACGTCCCTCTTCGACGCCCTGGGCCTGCAGCGCGCCCGGATCCGGCTGGTGGGGGTGCGGATGGAGGGGCTGGTCGAGGCCGCGCACGCCCCCGTCCAGGCCATGCTCGACGAGCCGGACCACGGGTGGCGCGACGCTGACCGGGCCGTGGACAGGGCGAGTGCGCGCTTCGGGGCCGGGGCGGTGCGCCCTGCCTCTCTCGTCCGCGACCCGGACGCCGACCCCGGACGTCGACCCCGACGCTGACACGTGGCTCAGACCTGCGACAACCGGTCGCCGCCGCGCCGCGAGACCCCTCGAGGATCCCGCGAACGATGTCAGCAGCCTCCAGGACCGGGTTTGCGGGGAACGGGTTCCCTCCCGCCTCACATCGACCTATATTGAAGACTTAGAGTGAGTCACGAGGAAATCTCGACGCACCCCGAAACTTTGTCGGGCCGTTGGACGTCCTACTGGTGAAGCCCGGTGCAAGGGAGGTTCAGGGTGCCGCTTTCAGAACATGAGCAGAAGGTGCTCCAGGCCATGGAGCAGGCTCTGTATGCCGAGGACCCGCAGTTCGCGACGCACATCACGAACCACGGGCTCCACCAGAACAAGCGGCGGATGATCCTCGGTGCCCTCGGAGTCGTCGTCGGGCTGGCCCTTGTCGTGCTCGCCGCCCTGAACTCCCTCATCTGGCTCGGCGCCATCGGTTTCGCCCTCATGGTGGCAGGTGGGGCCTACGCCTTCACGCCGACCAAGAAGACCGTCCTCGGGGCGGTCTCCGAGGACGGGTCGATCCGCCGGGCCGGCGCATCGGGCGCGCGCAAGGTGACGCAGAAGACGGGCTTCATGCAGCGCCTCGAGGACCGTTGGGACAAGCGGCGCAACAACGACTGGTGACTGTTCCACGCCGGTGACCAGCAGCGCATCGCGGCGTCGTCAGGTGCCGCTGCCGAGCCTCCACAGGCCGACGACCCAGACGAGCACGATGGCGAAGCCCGCGCCGAGCTCGATGCCGATCGACAGGGCCACCGCCCGCAGGGCGTGTCTCGTCGAGTCCCAGGCCGTGCGTCTGTCGCGCTGGCGGGTCAGCTCGATGAGGTAGATCCCCAGGACGAACCCGAATAGGGCGCCGACCACCGGGACGACGAAGAACCCGACGACCGCGAGCAGCACCGCGAGGAGCAGGGTCGGCGTGCGGACGCCCGCCCGGCGCATCCGCCGCCCGGGGATGACATACTGCGTCACCAGCCCCCCGGCATAGATCACCGTGGCAACGACGAAGACCACCCACGCCGAGGAGGCGGGGTGGTCGTAGGCCCAGATGCCCGTCGCCAACCAGACCAGGAACAGTCCCGGCAGGACCGGCACGACGATCCCGATGAGGCCAACCAGCATGAGCACCCCGGTGACCGTCGTGGAGGTCACACGGCGCCTCCTGTCCGGCTGTGGGTGGCGGGGAGGGGGACTACTGCGTGGCGGTGCCCGACTCGACCAGCCGGTCCGTCTCGTCGTGGATCTCGATCGCCTTGGCCTGCAGCTGGGGCAGGTGCTGACGCCCGTGGTGGGCGCAGAACAGCAACTCGCCGCCGTTCACGAGGCGGGCGCGAATGTAGGCCTGGGCGCCACAGCGGTCACAACGGTCCGCTGCGCTGAGGCTCGGGGCCAATGTCGTGTTCACGTCTGCCTTCTCTCATTCCTGTCGGGCGGCGGGGCCCGACCTGCGGGTTCCTGCCGGTCATATTCCTATGACGTCCATCGGGCGCTCTGGGTTGCAGCGTCCGTTGTGCCGGTTCCAACAGTCAAACACGCCTGAACCTTCCCACTGTGCATTCCGGTGGGATATGAGACGCGTCATGTCGAAACCGTGATGTTTGTCTGTGGAGTTCGTTGCCAACGACGCTGCGGATGGCGCGCCGCCGATGGCCGTGTCACCGCCACCGGCTAGCCTGCGACCAGCCCGGCTTCGATCCTTCTGGACACCTGTAGGAGTAAACAGCCTGGCCCGGGAATACGCACGACGAAGGGATGTCCGTGGCCACCGCCGCACGCCGACCCCCCACCTCGGGGGGCGACTACACCGCACGACACCTGCAGGTCCTCGAGGGCCTAGAGGCCGTCCGCAAGCGGCCCGGCATGTACATCGGGTCCCGCGACCAGCGCGGGCTCATGCACTGCCTGTGGGAGCTCATCGACAATGCCGTCGACGAGGCCCTGGCCGGCGCCGGTGAGCAGATCGACGTCGTCCTCTATCCTGACGGCTCCGTCGAGGTGCGCGACCGGGGGCGCGGCATCCCCGTCGACATCGAGCCCCGCACCGGCCTCAGCGGGGTCGAGGTCGTCTTCACCAAGCTGCACGCGGGTGGCAAGTTCGGCGGCAGCTCGTATGCCGCCACCGGTGGCCTCCACGGGGTGGGGTCCTCGGTCGTCAACGCCCTCTCGGCCCGTCTCGAGGTCGAGGTCGACCGCGGCGGCAGGACCTATGGCATGTCCTTCCGGCGCGGCGAGCCGGGAGTCTTCGCGGACCGGGGTGAGCTGACCCCAGGAGCCGACTTCACGGCATACCTGAAGAACAGCGAGCTGCGCATCGTCGGCCGTGCCAAACGGGGGGTGACCGGCTCGCGGGTGCGCTTCTGGCCGGACGAGCAGATCTTCGAGCCGGGGTCCGAGCTCGACTACGGCCAGCTCGCGTCGCGCGCGCGCCAGACCTCGTTCCTCATCCCCGGGCTGCGGCTCGTCGTGCGCGACGAGCGGGCCCTATCCGGCTCGCCGGGGCAGGCCGGCCCGCACGAGGAGGTGTTCCACCACGACGGGGGCATCGCCGAGTTCGTCGAGTACCTCGCTCCGGACGCCCCGGTGACCGACGTGTGGCGCCTGCACGGCTCGGGGACGTTCACCGAGACGGTCCCCGTGCTCGACGCCCAGGGCCACATGACGCCGACCGTGCTGACCCGCGAGTGCGGCGTCGACGTCGCCCTGCGGTGGGGGACCGGCTACGACGCGAAGGTCGCGTCCTTCGTCAACATCATCAGCACGCCCAAGGGCGGCACCCACGTCGTGGGCTTCGACCAGGCGCTGCTCAAGGTCTTCCGCAAGCAGCTCGAGGTCAACTCCCGCCGGCTCAAGGTCGGCAGCGACAAGGTCGAGAAGGACGACATCCTGGCGGGGATGACCGCCGTCGTCACCGTGCGACTCTCGGAGCCGCAGTTCGAGGGTCAGACCAAGGAGGTGCTCGGCACCTCGGCAGTGCGCGCCATCGTCGGCCGGGTCGTGGAGCAGGAGCTCACCGAGCGGATCGTCAACCCCCCACGCGGCCTCAAGCAGCAGCCGACGCTGCTGCTGGAGAAGGTCGTCTCCGAGATGAAGTCGCGCATCAGCGCGCGGATGCACAAGGACACGCAGCGCCGCAAGACCGCGCTCGAGTCGTCGTCGCTCCCGGCGAAGCTCGCGGACTGCCGCACCCGCGACGTCGAGCGGTCCGAGCTGTTCATCGTCGAGGGGGACAGCGCCCTCGGCACCGCGAAGCTCGCCCGGTCGTCCGACTTCCAGGCGCTGCTGCCGATCCGCGGCAAGATCCTCAACGTCCAGAAGGCGTCGGTCGCCGACATGCTCAAGAACGCCGAGTGCGCGGCGATCATCCAGGTCATCGGCGCCGGCTCGGGACGCTCGTTCGACCTTGACTCCGCGCGCTACGGCAAGGTCATCATCATGAGCGACGCCGACGTCGACGGCGCGCACATCCGGACGCTGCTGCTCACACTGTTCTTCCGCTACATGCGCCCCCTCGTCGACGCCGGCCGGGTGTATGCCGCGATGCCACCGTTGCACCGGCTCGAGGTCGTCAATGCCGGGGGCAGGAAGAACGACTACGTCTACACCTACAACGAGGCGGAGATGCGTCGCACCCGGGCGTCGATCGAGAAGCGCGGCAAGAAGGTGAAGGAGCCGCCGCAGCGCTACAAGGGCCTCGGTGAGATGGATGCCGACCAGCTCGCGGACACGACGATGGACCCGCGCCACCGGACCCTGCGCCGGGTCACCCTCGGCGAGGCGGAACGCGCCGAGACGGTCTTCGACCTGCTCATGGGCACCGACGTCGCCCCGCGCAAGGACTTCATCATCGACTCCGCCGCAGCCCTGGACCGGGCCCGCATCGACGCCTGAGCGCAGGGGCTGCAGAATGCCCCCATGTGTTTCTCCGGTGACCAGCACCCGCCCCTGCCGCCCCGCTCCAGCGAGGTCGGCGACCACGGCCCCACCGAGCTGACCTCGGCGGACGGCACCCGGTTCGCGGCATACGACGCCGTCCCGGTGACCCGACGCGGTGCCTGCCTCGTGCTCCTGCCCGACATCCGGGGGATGCATCCCTACTACACCGACCTGGCGCTGTGCTTCGCGCAGGCCGGTGTCGACACCGTGGCCATTGACCCCTACGCCCGCACGGCCGGCATCGGCGACCGGGGGCAGGACTTCGACTACCTGCCGCACGCCCAGGCGCTGACGGGTGCACAGGTCCTCACGGACGCCCGCGCCGCGGCCGACCGTCTGCGGGCCCGTAGTGACGACCCGGTGTTCACCCTCGGATTCTGCAAGTTCGGCGCCGAGTCCTGGGCGCTCGCCGCGACCGACCTCGGTGCGGCGGGGTGCATGGGCTTCTACGGCAAGCCGACCCGCGTCATGGAGCTGGTCCCCTCGATGACCTCACCGTTGCTCGTCCTGGCCGCCGGAGACGACGGTGCCACGACCCCGCAGGAGAACGCCGACTTCGAGGCGGCGCTCGGCGATGCCGGCGTCGACCACGCGTTCGTCGTCTACGAAGGCGCCCCGCACTCGTTCTTCGACCGCAGCCACGCGCAGTGGCAGAGCGCCTGCACCGACGCGTGGGCCCAGCTGCTCGGCTTCATCGACGCGCACCTGCCGGGGGCGGACCGCCGCACGGAGTAGCGCTCAGGTCCGCGCGTCCCCGGATGCGCGGACCGTCGTCGACCACGACCACGACGGCACCGGCGTCTTGCCGCACGACTCCGGCCGCGGGCTGCCTTCGTGGCGCTCGACATCGACGAGCCACGCGCGTCCGTCGCGGTGCGACACCTCGACGACGCCCGGTCCGGCCGGGCGCGCCCCGCGGATCGCGGTCAGGTCGGTCTCGCCGATCGCGGCGCGCACCGCAGACTCCGCGGCCTGCGCACCCGGGCTGAGTCCGCTCGCTCCCCGGTCGTGGCGGGGACCGAGCAACGCGGTCGGGAGGTGGCCGCCGTCGGCTGCGCCGAGGAGGCCACGGGCGACGGGGTCGTCCAGCCTCGCCAGCGTCCGACCCCAGGGCAGCAGGATCCCTGTGGGGGCGTAGCGGTGCCCGCCGGTGTGCGAGCACTCCCACACCCGACCCGGGTATGCCGTGTTGTCACCCGCCGCGACCGGCCGACCACGCACGGCGCAGCAGACGTCGCGACGACCGTTGGTGCAGACCAGCAGGACGGGGTCACTCGGCTCGAGGTGGGGCAGCGACGCGGTGACCGCGTCGAGGTCCCCCCGGGTGAGGGCGTCGAGGTCGAGGCCGAGCAGGTCGTGGGGCCCGTGGACGTCGGCGGCGAGCAGGAACGGCTCGGCGCCGGCCCAGGCGACGTAGCACCGACGCCGAGAGGCCCGGGGGGAGTCGGCATGACCTTCCGGACGACGGATGAGGATGAGCCGTCCGCCGCGCTCGGTGCAGGACCGGTCGAGGGCTCGGCCGAGCTCCGGCGGCAGGTGCGAGTCGGTGGCGGCCTGCCGCCCCCACGGTCCGTTCTGCTCGAGGGCCACCCAGAACGTCGCACCGGCTGCGGTGCCGTAGGCCGACGCTCCAGCAGCCTCGGAGCGGACCGAGCAGGCCTGCGGCAGGCTCGTGGCGTGGCCAGCGGCGCGGGGTGCCTCGGGGGTCATCGTGGCGGCCGCGCCCAGCGGGCGCCGGCGATGCCGTCGATGACGGTGGAGGCCGGGATGCCCGAGCCGTCACGGCGGCCCGTCGGCTCCGGCAGCTCGATCGCGACACCGTTCGCGGCCGAGGCGCGCGCAGGCGAGGAGCCGGCCCAGGACACGACGAGCGTGTCCTCACCCTTGAGGAAACGGTGGCACCGCACGCCGCCGGTGGCACGGCCCTTCGCGGGGTACTCGCCGTACGGGGTGACCTTGAGCGCACCCGGCTCGGTGCCCGGCAGGGCCTGGGACGATCCGCTCGCCGTGACGACGATGGCGCTGCGGGTCGGGTCGAGGGCCCCGAAGAAGGTGACCCGCTCTCCCGCCGCGAGCTTGACACCGACCATCCCGCCCGCGGTCCGCCCCTGGGGCCGGACCGCGCCGGCGGGGAAGTGGAGCAGCTGCGCGTCGCTGGTGATGAACACCAGATCCCAGGTGTCGGAGGGGACTTCGACGCCACCGACGACGAAGTCGCCGTCCTTGAGGGCAATCACCTCCCAGTCGTTCCGGCCGGGGTAGTCGGTCGTCACCCGCTTGACGACCCCCTGGGCGGTGCCGAGCGCCAGCGTCGGGGCGTCGGCCGAGATTGACGCCAGAGTCAGCGGTTCCTCGCCACGATGGAGGTCGACGTATGCCGCGAGCGGCGCCCCGCCCGCCAGCGACGGTGCGTCGTTGGTCGGCGGCAGCGTGGGCAGCTCGAGCGCCGACAGCCGCAGCATCCGGCCGTGGCTCGTGACGAGCCCGACCTCACCGCGGGCGGTCGTGCGGACGGCGCCGACGATCGCGTCGTGCCGCGACCGGGAGCCGTCGTCGTCGGTGGGAGCGTCGCTTGCGGTCCGGGCGAGAAGGCCGGTGGAGGACAGGAGCACCCAGCAGGGGTCGTCGGCCACCTCGAGCGGCATGGCGGACCCGGCTGTGCCGGTGGCCGCGGGGTGCCCGGCGGCGGGGTTGCCGCCATTGGCGGCACTGCCTGCACGGAGGGCACTGAGGGCGTTGGCCGGACCGACGGTGGTGCCGGCCGACTGGAGCAGCACCGTCCGTCGTGGGGTGCCGTGGGCCCTGGCGACGTCCGCGAGCTCGGTGGACACGGTCCTCAGCAGCAGCTTCTCGTCGTCGAGGATGGCCCGCAGCTGCTCGATCTGTTGCTCGAGCTCGGACCTCTCGGTCTCGAGCTCGACCCGCGAGAACCTCGTCAGGCGGCGCAGCTGCAGGTCGAGGATGTAGGTGGCCTGAGCGTCCGACAGGTCGAAGACCTCGATGAGCCGGGCCTTTGCGATGGCGGCGTCGTCGGACGAGCGGATGACCTGGATGACCTCGTCGATGTCGACGATGGCGACGAGCAGGCCCTCGACGAGGTGCAGGCGCTCCTCCCGCTTGCGCAGACGGTGCTTGGTGCGCCGGCGGACGACAGCGGTCCGGAACTCGACGTAGACGGTGAGCAGCTCCTTGAGCCCCAGGGTCCGCGGCTGGCCCTCCACCAGTGCCACCGCGTTGATGTTGAAGGAGTCCTCCATCGGCGTCATCCGGTAGAGCTGCTCGAGGACGGCGTCGGGGTGGAAGCCGCTCTTGATCTCGATGACGAGCTGCAGGCCGTGCCGGCGGTCGGTGAGGTCCTTGACGTCGCTGATGCCCAGCAGCTTCTTGCTCTGGACGAGATCCTTGATCTTCTCGATGACCTTCTCGGGGCCGACGAGGTAGGGCAGCTCGGTCACGACGATGCCCTGACGGCGGGGCGTCACCGACTCGATGCGTGCCGTCGCGCGGGTCCGGAAGGCGCCGCGACCGGTGAGGTAGGCGTCGCGGATGCCGTCCAGACCGACGATCCGGCCCCCACCGGGCAGGTCGGGCCCGGGGACGAACTTCATCAGATCGTCGAGGGAGCAGGAGGGGTGCGAGATGAGGTGGCGCGCCGCCCCGATGACCTCGACGAGGTTGTGTGGCGCCATGTTGGTCGCCATGCCGACGGCGATCCCGCTCGCGCCGTTGACGAGCAGGTTGGGAAAGGCGGCCGGCATGACGCCCGGCTGGACCTGCGTGTCGTCGTAGTTGGGGACGAAGTCGACGGTGTCCTCGTCGAGGCCGGCGACCATGAGCAGCGCGGACGGGGCCATCCGGGCCTCCGTGTAACGGGCCGCGGCCGGGCCGTCGTCGAGGGAGCCGAAGTTGCCGTGACCGTCGATCACCGGCAGTCGCATCGTGAACGACTGAGCCATCCGGACGAGGGCGTCGTAGATCGCGGTGTCGCCGTGCGGGTGGTACTTGCCCATCACCTCACCGACGACGCGCTGGCTCTTGACGTGCGCCCGGTCAGGGCGCAGCCCGAGCTCGCTCATCCCGTAGAGGATCCGCCGCTGGACCGGCTTCAGACCGTCCCGGGCATCGGGCAGCGCCCGGGAGTAGATGACGGAGTAGGAGTACTCGAGGAAGGCGTTGCGCATCTCGTCCTCGACGTCGATGTCGATGATGCGCTCCACCACGTCGTCCGGTGGCGGGGGCGTGCTGCTGCGACGGGCCATCCGAGGGTCTGCTCCTTGCGATCACTGGGGCCGAACGCCCCATCATCGCCCACCCGCTCGAGGCACCCGCATCCGACTCGCCGGTGCGCCGGCCCGCGACGGCCGGGGCATTCCCTGTGGGCACTGCACGTTCGTGCGACATCGCGTCGCGGTATGTGCGTGCGCAGAGCTGCCTCGACGTCAGCCGCGTGAGCGCCAAACCCGACACCGTGTCGCTTCAACGCCCAGCGCGCTCTGCCGATGGTTCTACCCGCGGGGCTCCGAAGCGTCGCCTGTGGCACCGAAGCGTCCCCAGTGGCTGACCTCGGCCACGGTCCGCTTGTGCCGCCGCAGGGACGGGCTCCTGGGACCGCCTCGTCCGGGCACGGCATACCCGAGGGAGATCACGCCGATGATGGTGCGGTCCTTCGGGATGGCGAACCGCTCGTGCACGGCGTCGTGGCTCTCGGGCGCCACCCCGAAGAAGAGCGCGCCGAGGCCGTGGTCCACCGCGGTGAGGAGGATCAGCAGCGAGGCCATGCCCGTGTCGATGTCCCAGTAGGGCACCGGCCAGCGGCTGGCGTCCCGATCGGTCCAGCCCTTGTCCGGGGCGGCGTAGCGCTCGAGGTAGGCCTGCTGGTCGGAGCAGCAGAGGATGAGCACCGGAGCGGCGCTGATCCCCCGCAGCCAGGCGTCCGGCCTCGACCCCTCAGAAGACCTGAACGGCTCGGTGGTCGCCGCCCAGAACCCGGCCCGTTCTGCCTCGGAGCGCAGCACGACGAAGTCCCACCCCTGGCTGAAGCCGGCGCTCGGCGCCCGGACGGCGTGGTCGAGACACGACATCAGGACCTCCGAGGGGACCTCGCGGTCGGGGTCGTAGCGACGGACCATGCGGCGGGAGCGGACGACCTCGGAGAACTCCATGGACGGCGATGCTGCCAGAGGTTTACGCCATGGGAGCATGGGCCCATGCCCCCCGAGCGCGATCGCCTTCCGGGCTACCCCAGCGCCTGGGAGGCCGATGTCGTGCTTCGCGACGGGTCCGTCGCCCACGTGCGGCCGATCACCCCGGGGGACGCCGACCGGCTCCGAGCCTTCCATGCCCGGCAGTCGGAGGAGTCGATCTACCTGCGCTTCTTCGCGCCGTTGCGTGAGCTGAGCGAGCGGGACGTCTTCCGGTTCACCAACGTGGACCACGTCGCCCGGGTCGCCCTGGTGGCCACCGTGCGCGGGGACATCGTCGGCATCGGCCGGTTCGACAAGATCGACGCCGTCAGCGCCGAGGTGGCCTTCAACATCTCCGACCACTTCCAGGGTCGGGGCATCGGCTCGGTGCTGCTCGAGCACCTGGCAATGATCGGGCAGGAGCTCGACGTGGAGCGGTTCGTCGCCGAGGTCCTGCCGCAGAACCGCAAGATGATCAACGTCTTTCGCGAGGCCGGTTACGAGGTCAGCCACCGTTTCGAGGACGGCGTCATCGCCGTCTCCTTCGACATCCGGCCCACCGAGCAGTCGACGGCCGTGCGCCTCGCCCGCGAGCACCGTGCCGAGTCGGTCAGCGTGCGGTCCGTGCTGTTCCCCGGGTCGATCGCCGTCATCGGGGCGAGCCGCCGCGAGAAGTCGATCGGCAACCGCTTCCTGCGCCACATCCTCGACGCGTCCTTCGCCGGACCGGTGTATGCCGTGAACAACGAGGCGCTCGAGGTGCTGGGCCTGCCCACCTACACCAGGGTCACCGAGGTCCCCGGACCCGTCGACCTCGCCGTGGTCGCCGTTCCTGCCGACGCCGTCCTCGACGTCGTGGAGGACTGCGCCGAGAAGGGCGTCCGGACCCTGCTGGTCGCCACGGCCGGGTTCGCCGAGAGCGGGACCGCGGGCACCGAGCTGCAGGACGAGCTGCGCCGCAGGGCCCGACAGAACGGCCTGCGTGTCATCGGGCCCAACTCCTTCGGGGTCATCAACACCAGCCCGGAGGCGCAGCTCAACGCCTCCCTCGCCCCGGAGATGCCCCGCGCCGGCACGCTCGGCCTCTTCGCCCAGAGCGGCGCGCTCGGCATCGCCGTCCTGGCCTCGGCGGCCCGGCGCGGGCTCGGGGTATCGGTCTTCGCCTCGGCCGGCAACCGGGTCGACGTGTCGGGCAACGACCTCATGCAGTACTGGATCGACGACCCGCAGACGGACGTCGTCGGGCTCTACCTCGAGTCGATGGGCAACCCCCGCAAGTTCTCCCGGATCGCTCGACACCTCGCCCAGTCCAAGCCCGTGATCGTCGTCTCGTCGGGCGTCTCGTCCTACGGCGCGCCCCCCGGCCATCGCACCCGACCGACGAACGTGCCCCCCGAGGCGTTCGACGCGATGCTCCGGCAGGCGGGGGTCATCCGGGTCGAGAACATCCACCAGCTCTTCGACGTGGCCCAGCTCGTGCTGCACCAGCCGCTCCCACAGGGCCAGCGGGTCGCCATCGTCGGCAACTCCGGCGCGCTCGGAACCCTCACCGCGCAGGCCGCGGTGAGCTGGGGCCTGGAGGTGACGCACGGACCGGTGTCGCTGCCGAGTGCCGCGGAGGCGGGCGAGTTCTCGAAGGCCCTGCGGACAGCCTTCGAGGATCCCGAGGTCGACAGCGTCCTCACCTGCTTCATCCCCCCGCTCGAGACCCTCGACGAGGAGGTCATCGCGGCCGTCCGTGACGTCTCGAGCGAGGCGTCGAAGCCTTGTCTCGCAACGTTCCTCGGAATGCACGGCGTGAGTGAGGCGCTCGCGCTCGGCAGCCCGGACGACCTGCGACGACGCATCGTCCCGGCCTACGGCATGCCCGAGGACGCCGTCCGCGCCCTCACCGCCGCGACCCGCTACAGCCAGTGGCGCGCCCGTGACCGGGGCCAGCCCGTCGCCCCCGTGGGCATCGACCGGGAGCGGGCCGCGGCCCTCGTCGCGGCCGTCCTCGAGGGGGCCCCCGACGGCCGCGCGCTCACCCGTGGCGAGGTCACCGAGCTGCTCGCCGCCTACGGCATCCGCCTCTGGGCGGCGCGCCAGGTCGACACCGCCGACGAGGCGGTCGCCGCCGCGGACGAGCTCGGCTATCCCGTCATCCTCAAGACGATGTCGCCGGTCCTGCGCCACCAACCCGGCATCACCGGCGTCCGGGCCGACCTCGAGGGGCCCGACGCGGTGCACGCCGCCGTGGACTCGCTCCGGTCGCGGCTCGGGCCCATCGCCAACGGGGAGCTCGTCGTCCAGAGAATGGCCCCCCCCGGTGTGATCTGTGTCCTGTCCAGCGCCGATGACCCGCTCTTCGGGCCGGTGGTGAGCTTTTCGGTGGCCGGCCCCCCGACCGAGCTGCTCGGCGACGTCGCGCACCGCATCCCGCCCCTGACCGACGTCGACGTCTCGGACCTCATCTCCTCGGTCCGTGCTGCGCCCCTGCTGCACGGCCACCGCGGGGCCATGCCGGTCAACCGGGCGGCCCTCTGCGACCTCGTGGCCCGGCTGTCGTGCCTCGCCGACGACCTCCCCGAGGTCGACCGCGTGCAGCTCAACCCCGTGAACGCCTGGTCCGGGGGAGTCGACACCCTGGACGCGGAGGTCGCGGTCCACCCGGCCCGCACCCGCCAGGACGCGGACCGGCGTGCCATGACCTGAACCCGGCCTCGTCAGCCTCGGGGGTCCTCGCGGCGGCCCGGCTCGTCGCCCGTCCGTGCCGCGTCCCGGATCTGTTGCTGCAGCTCGAGCCGGAGCAGGGCCACCTCCTCGGCCACCGTGCGGGAGGACTCCTCGAGGGCCGAGATCTCGATGCTGAGCTGGATGCAGACGGTCAGCAGGACCAGCGACGCGAGGATGAAGACCAGGTTGATCGGGGTCGTCACACCCAGGACCGAGGACAGCCACGTGGTGATCGAGGGGACGAAGCCGAGGATGACGACGCCGAGGATGACCGCGAACCAGATGACGGAGTACTTCTCGCGCAGGCGCTGGGTCCGCAGCAGCAGGAAGAGGGCGACGAGCAGGAAGACACAGATCACCAGCGCGAAGGGGTATCCGCTCACCGAGAGGATGCTCACGCGCCGAGCCCCTCGTAGCGGCGTTCGGCCGGGCGGGGCGGGCGGGGTCTCGTGAGGGCGAGCGCGAGCGCCATCACCGCCCGGCCGAGGAAGAGCGCGGACCGGAGCGGGTTGTGTGACGGCGCGCCGCCGGCCCGGGGACGCATGTGCACCCCCACCTCCCGGATGAGCAGACGCGACCGTGCGGCGACGACGAGCGACTCGACGGTGTCACCGAGGTATTCCGCGGGATAGGTCTGGGCGAAGAGGTCGATCGCCCGGGCGTCACAGGCCTTGAAGCCCGAGGTGGTGTCGGTCAGCCGCGTGTGGGCGATGCGCGAGATCACCGCGGAGAGCAGCTTCATGGCCCACCGGCGCGGGCCGCGCACGGTGTAGGCGCCCTCGCCGGCGACGCGCGCGCCGATGGCGATGTTGGCCCCGGCGTCGAGCAGGGCCAGCAGGGCCGGGACGTCCTCGGGGTTGTGCTGGCCGTCGGCGTCGATCTGGACGGCCACGGCATACCCGTTGCGGCTGGCGTAGCGGAAGCCGGTGCGCATCGCCGCCCCGACGCCGAGGTTGATCGGGAGGTGGGCGACGAGCACCCCGGTCTCCTCGGCCACCCGCGCCGTGCCGTCAACGGAGCCGTCGTCGACGACGAGGACGGCGATGCCGGGAAGGGCGTGCCGGATCTCGGCGATGACGGCCGGGAGGGTCTCCTCCTCGTTCCACGCGGGAACGATGACGAGCACACGGTCGGGACGGTCAGGCACACTCCTGAGGCTATCCGGTGGTGGGCATCACGGGTCGCACCTCCGGCTCCGCGCAGCGAGCCCGGGGCGCGGGGTCGCCCCCGTGGTGCAAGGATGACGCCATGAAGGCTTCCCGTGACGCGCGTCCCAGCAGCACGCTGCCCGCCGTCCTGATGGCAGCGATCGAGCGGGCCGGCTACTATCCGGCCCTCGTCGCCGACGTCGTCGAGGCGGCACTCGGCGACGACGTCGTCGTGTCCCATCTGGTCCACCAGGAGACGACCTTCGACCTCGACGCCGTGCGCCGGCACGTGACGGTGCTGGCGACGACGCCGACCAAGCTCGTCATCGCGCACGCCGACGACCACGACGAGCACGAGCCCGGGCGGGCCGTCGCGACGGCGACGAGCGAGACGGTGCCCCTCACGGCAGTGCGTGGGGTGATGCTCGCGCACGTCATCGCCGCGCCGGATGCCTACGTGCGCGGGTCCCTGGGTCGCGAGCTGACCCTCACCCTCGGCTGGGGAGCCGTGAGCCGGCTCGACCTCGTCCCGGCGACCTGTGGCGACCCCGAGTGCGAGGCCGACCACGGCTTCGAGGGCACCATCGCCTCGGACGACATCTCGCTGCGGATCAGCGCCGACGCCGACGGCGACGACGCGCTCACCAACGCCCTCCACTTCGCCCGGACCCTCTCGTCCTCGATCGGTGGTGGTGGAGGGGCGGGTCCCGCGCAGTGAGCCTCGCGGGACTGCAGGCCCCGCCCTACGACGGGGGGACCCTCGCGTCGGTCCTCCCGGCGGTGGC
The DNA here is from genome assembly GCF_046595215.1 of Lapillicoccus sp. Taxonomy (NCBI): domain Bacteria; kingdom Bacillati; phylum Actinomycetota; class Actinomycetes; order Micrococcales; family Intrasporangiaceae; genus Lapillicoccus; species Lapillicoccus sp. The sequence goes on from NZ_JBKJPP010000159.1 coordinate 77,447, forward strand.
GGCCAGTCTCGGCTCGACCCGGTATGCGGGGGAGCACCCTTTCGACCTCCACGACGCCCGGCGAGCAGTCGTCGTCCTCGTTGACGGGCTGGGCTACGAGCTGCTGCGTCAGCGCAGTGGTCACGCGCCGTTCCTGCGCTCGCACCTGCCGGCGGCGCGCCGGATCGAGTGCGGCTTCCCGACGACGACGGCGACGTCGATGGGCAGCTTCGGGACCGGACTCCCGCCGGGGGCCCACGGGCTCGTCGGCTACGAGGTGCTCGTCCCGGGGGAGGACCGACTCCTCAACGAGCTGTCGTGGGAGAACGGGCCCGACCCGTTCCGGTGGCAGCCCTCACGCACGGTCTTCGAGGAGGTCCAGGCCGAGGGGATCGACGTCACCCGGGTCGGCCCCGGGTACTTCGACGGGTCAGGGCTGACCAACGCCGCGCTGCGCGGCGGGCGCTTCTCCGCGGGGCGCGAGCTCGACGCCCGGGTCGAGGCGACACTGTGCGCCGTGCGGGCCACGCCGCGCGCCCTCGTCTACCTCTACTGGGGCGACCTGGACAAGATCGGCCACACCTTCGGGTGCGCGTCGTGGGAGTGGGGCAACGAGCTCGAGTCGATCGACCGGGCCCTGGGGGTGCTGGCCGAACGGGTCCCGTCGGACACGGCCGTGTACGTCACGGCCGACCACGGCATGGTCGACGCCCCGCACGCGCTCCGGATCGACCTCGCCCACGACCCCGAGCTGGTCGCCGGGGTGCGACACGTCGGGGGCGAGCCGCGCTCCCTGCAGCTCTACTGCGAGGACGGAGCCGCCGCGGATGTCCTCGAGACGTGGGAGCAGCGGATGGGGACTAGGGCCTGGGTGGCCTCGCGCGATGAGGTCATCGAGGCGGGCTGGTTCGGGGCCGTGCGCCCCGAGGTGCTCCCCCGCATCGGCGACGTCCTCGCCCTGATGAGGGACAACTTCGCGGTCGTCCACTCCGGTCGGACCCGACCCGAGATCCTTGCCCTGCGAGGGCTGCACGGGTCGGTCACTGCCGACGAGCGGGCGATCCCGTTCGTGCGCATCTCGCCCCGGAACGCCTGAGAGTGCCGGGTCGTGGCTGAGCTCGTCTTCTTCTCCGGGACCATGGACTGCGGCAAGTCCACCCTGGCCCTCCAGATGGACCACAACCACAGCGTCCGTGGTCGGGCCGGGTTGATCTTCACCAAGCTCGACCGGGCCGGCGACTCCGTCCTCTCATCGCGCCTCGGCCTCTCGACGGGTGCGCGCGAGGTCTCGGACGACGTCGACTTCTGGGAGGTCGTGGTGGGGTTCGCGACGAGCGGTCACCGCATCGACTACCTCATCTGCGACGAGGCCCAGTTCTACACGCCCCCACAGGTGGAACAGCTCGCCCGGATCGTCGACGAGATGGCCGTCGACGTGTTCGCCTTCGGCATCACCTCGGACTTCCGGGCCCAGCTGTTCCCCGGCTCCCAGCGGTTCATCGAGCTCGCCGACCGGGTGCAGGTCCTGCAGGTCGAGGCACTCTGCTGGTGCGGCAACAAGGCCACCCACAACGCCCGTGTCGTCGACGGCGTCATGGTCGTCGAGGGCGAGCAGGTACTCGTGGGGGACACCGCCCCCACGGAGCACGGGGTGATGGACGACGAGGGCTGTGGGGCAGGGGAGCACGCCGTGGAGTACGAGGTCCTCTGCCGTCGCCACTACATGCGCCGGATGACGTCCCAAGCGGCCCGGTCGGCCGCCGTCTCCGCGGACGTGCTGCCCTTCGACCTCGACGTCTGCGCGGTCCCCCCGGTGGCCGGCTGACGCCGGCCGCATCGACGGCCGGTCAGCGGTAGGGGTCAGTGGCGGGCAGCGGCGTCGGGATGTCAGTCGCGGCGGGCACCGAACATGATGTCGTCCCACGAGGGAACCGAGGCACGGCTGCCCTTGCGGGTTGGCGCGGTCGTGTCCGCAGCAGCCGGGTCCGGCTCGCCACCCGGGGCGACCTCGCCTGCCGGTGAATCCGGTGCCGGGTCCGGCTCGCCACCCGGGGCGACCTCGCCTGCCGGTGACTCCGGTGCCCTGACCGCCTCCGTCGTTGCCACCTCTGCCGGGGCCGCCTCCGCAGGCACGACCTGCGACGGCGACGGCGCAGCCCCTGGCTCCGCCGTCGACTCTGCCGCGGCCTCTGCGGCGGCGACCTCGGGGTCGTCGTCCGGGTGCACGTGGGCCGGGGGCGGAGGTTCCTCGGTGGCCGGGTCATAGGAGAAGTCCTCGAGGGGGAGGGCGTCGTCCGGCGGGTGTCCCCCCCCGGGCAGATCTGTGGGGGCGGCCTTGCGACGGCCGCCCGAACGTCGCCCGCGCACGGTCGTGCGCTCGCGCATCGCCGTCATGAGGTCGACCGGCTCGGTCGTGGCCCGGGGGCGCGCGGGTGGCGAGGAGGCGGTCACCCCACCCTCCGCCTCGACGTCGTAGACCGTCGTGGCACGGGCGGAGCCCACCGGTCCACCGGGGAGTGGCCCGCTGCCGGACGGCTCGTCCTCGCTCAGCCAGCGGGCCTCGTCATCGGCAGCGTCGACGGTGCGCGAGGCGAGGTCGAACGCCCAGCAGGCCTGCCGCTGGCGGCCGCCTGCAGCGAAGGTCAGGACGACCGTCCACCGTCCGCCGTCGTCGGACCGCCAGGCGTCCCAGACGCTGGTCTCGGGCTCGACACCACGCTCGCGCATCCGCTGGGCCACCCGTCCGGTCAGCGTGGGGGCGGTCCCGCTGCCCGGGCCACCACGGGCCCGGACGCGCACCTGGCGCGCGAGCTCGGCAACGTGAACGCGCTCGGCCAGGATGGGGCCCTCGTACTTGTGCACCTTCTCGACCGTCCAGCCCGAGCGCTCCGCCACCTCCTCCGCGCTGGCCCCGGCCCGGACCATGGCCTGCACGTCACGCGGTCGCAGGCCGCCGTCCATCTCGATCTGGAGCTGGCCGAGGCGCGGGCGATCGCGCCGTGCCGCCGCACGCAGCGCGTCATCGAGCGGGAGGCTGAAGCGCTCGCCGTCGGGCCCGGCGAGCAGCAGGTGCATCCCGTCCTCGTGCACGCCGATGAGTCGAAGGTCCTGCATCACACACTCCTCGGTCGCCCGTCTACTCACCCGACTCTGCCATGCGGGGTCGCAGCCGGGGAAGCGGCCACGCCGGGCGCCACCCCGGCAGGTACCGTTTGTGCACCCCAACCCCTGCCGAGCCGGAGACCACCCCCCATGACCCAGACCCCGAGTCCCGCGACCGCGAGCGACCTCCTGGCGCCCTACGACGGCATACTCCTGCTGTCCTTCGGTGGGCCCGAGGCGCCCGACGAGGTCCTGCCGTTCCTGCGCCGCGTCACCGCCGGCCGTGGCATCCCCGACGAGCGCCTCGAGGCGGTCGGCGAGCACTACCACCTCTTCGGCGGGCGCAGCCCGATCAACGACCAGAACCGCGCGCTCATCGCCGCCCTCGAGGCCGAGCTGAAGGCCCGCGAGATCGGCCTGCCCGTGCTCTGGGCCAACCGCAACACCCCACCCTTCCTCATCGACACGTTGCGAGAGGCCGACGAGCGGGGCCTGCACCGTCTCGTCGTGCTGACCACCAGCGCCTACTCGTGCTACTCCTCCTGCCGCCAGTACCGCGAGAACCTCGCCGAGGCCGTGGGGGTCGCGCGCGAGGAGGGCCTGGTCATCGAGATCGACAAGATCGGCCCGTATGCCGGGCGGCCGGCCTTCGTCGGCCCCAACTCGCGCCTCGTCGTCGACGCGCTGCGCCCCCTCGCGGACGTGCCGGACGAGCAGCTCGCCCTCCTCTTCGTCACCCACTCGATCCCGGACACGATGGACGAGACGTCCGGTCCCGGCCACGGCGAGGGCCGGCTCTACCAGGAACAGCACCACGACCTCGCCCACGCAGCCACCGCCCACGTCCGCGACGTCCTGGGCCGCGAGCTGGCGACCGAGGTCGTCTACTGCTCCCGCTCCGGCCCGCCGACCCAGCCGTGGCTCGAGCCAGACGTCAACGACCGGCTGCGTGAGCTCGCCGCGAAGGGCCGGACCACCGTCGTCGTCGCGCCCATCGGGTTCGTCTCCGACCACATGGAGGTCGTCTACGACCTCGACACCGAGGCGATGGAGACGGCGAAGGAGCTGGGACTGACCCTCGTGCGGGTCCCCACGGTCGGCACCGACGACGAGTTCGTCTCCGGCATGGTCGATCTCGTGGTGGAGCGGGCCAGCGAGGCCCGCGGCGAGATGGTGCCGTCCGGTCCGGGTGTGCGGCCGTCGGTCTGCGAGCCGGGCTGCTGCCCCAACCTGCGCACGGCTCTCCCGGCCCTCTGCGGGAGCGACTGATGGAATCGTCCGTCGCCCTCGACCTCGCGCAGCTGGAACGGCTGGCGGTCGAGGTGGCCGTCGAGGCCGGCCGTCTCATCACCGACGACCGCCCGGCCGATGTCTCTGCCGCGGCGACGAAGTCGTCCCCGACCGATGTCGTGACGATCATGGACACCCGCGCCGAGGAGCTGATCCGGGCCAGGCTGCTGGCAGCCCGGCCGGACGACAGCATCCTCGGCGAGGAGGGTGACGACCACGTCGGCGGCTCCGCGATCACATGGGTGGTCGACCCCATCGACGGCACCGTCAACTACCTCTACGAGATCCCCGCGTATGCCGTCTCGATCGCCGCGGTGACGGGTGACCCGCGGGTGGCGGGGGAGTGGACGGTGCTGGCCGCCGCCGTGGGCGACCCCTGCCGCGGCCGCGTCTACCACGCACGGCTGGGCGGCGGCGCCCACCTGTCGGGGACCGACGGCCAGGTCGTGTCGCGGCTGGCAGTCGGTGGCGTCCCCGAGCTCGGGGGAGCGCTGGTCGGGACCGGCTTCGGCTACACCGAGCAGAAGCGCCGCTCCCAGGGGGAGCTGCTCCTCGAGGTGATCCCCCACGTGCGCGACATCCGGCGGATCGGCAGCGCCGCCCTCGACCTGTGCATGGTCGCGGCGGGCCAGCTCGACGGGTTCTACGAGGTCGGCCTCAACCCGTGGGACCTGGCGGGCGGGTGGCTCGTCGTCACCGAGGCCGGCGGCATCGTGACGGGACCCCGGGGTGGGGCGCCGTCGGCGGCGCTCACCCTGGCCGGGAACGTCGCCGTGCACGCCGCGCTCGCCGCCATCGTCGACCGGTGACCGTGCCTGTCCCCGAACGGCCTCAGGCGGCGTCGCTCCCGAAGCTGTCCAGCTCGGGCAGCCGCAGGTCGTGCTCGGAGGCGAGCCGGGCGATCGACTCGAGCTCGCCGGTGTGGACGTCGACGGAGTAGTCGTCGTCGGCGAGGCGAGCCTCCTGGAGGGCTGCGAGGGCTTGCCGGGCGCGCTCTCGGAGTTGGGTCTGGAACTCGGTCATCGTGCACCTCCTGCTCATCGGGGCGCCACCTTGTGGGTCGGACGGGGGTGACGACGTCCGCAGACCATACGGGTTTTCCCTCCCCGGGTGACGGGACGATCCTGCCCGGACCCGGCACCGGGCGGGTGAACAGGGGCCGAAGAACAGGCTCTGACCTGCGCCGGGGCCGCTCACCGTCGCGGGGGTCAGCGAGGACCAGAGCGGCCGGTGGGGAGGAGAAAACCGGCCGAGGGGTGGGACGGGGGTGACCTTCTGCCGTTTGTGCGGCACAATCCGCCGCGCAGGGCAACCACACGGGCTGGATCGGGCACAAACGGACCGGCGCCCGCGTTACACCGGGACAACACCTCCCGGCGCACCATCACCCCACCCAGCATGACCGATCCTCAGGAGAGCGACACCACCCATGGCGACTGACTACGACGCGCCACGCAAGACCGACGACGACCTCTCGGAGGACTCCCTCGAGGAGCTGAAGGCCCGGCGCGCGGACAAGTCCTCCTCGAGCGTCGACGTCGACGAGACCGACCAGGCCGAGGGCTTCGAGCTGCCCGGTGCAGACCTCTCTGGTGAGGAGCTGTCCGTCCGGGTCCTGCCCCGACAGGCTGACGAGTTCACCTGCTCGCAGTGCTTCCTCGTGCACCACCGCAGCCAGCTGGCCAAGGAGGCCGGCGGCCTCATGGTCTGCCGGGACTGCGCGGCTTGATGCCTCAGGGCGCTGCTGACATCACGGGGTCGGTCCACGAACGTGTGACCGGCCCTCGTGCCGTCCGAGTGCAGCTGCACCGGCTGGACCCCGACCTGCCGGTGCCGTCCTATGCCCACGCGGGGGATGCCGGCGCCGACCTCTGTGCGCGCGTCGACGTGACGCTCGCGCCCGGTCAGCGGTCGCTGGTCCCGACGGGCGTGGCCATCGCCCTCCCGGAGGGCTACGCTGCCTTCACCCATCCCCGTTCGGGGCTTGCCACGCATCATGGGATCAGCATCGTCAATGCACCCGGGACGATCGACGCCGGCTATCGCGGTGAGATCCTCGTCAACCTCGTCAACCTCGACCCCCACGAGGGCTTCACGGTGCGGCGCGGGGACCGGATCGCGCAGCTCGTGGTGCAGGAGGTCCTGAGGGCAGACTTCGTCGACGCCGATTCGCTCCCGGACAGTGTCCGGGGGGAGACTGGCCACGGTGCCAGCGGCGGTTTCGGTCCGAAGGGGTCAGCCGCCGAACCGAACACAGATCAGACGAGGGGCTAGGACGTTGGGAATCTTCCGCCGAGGACGCAAGGGCGACGGCACACTCGACGAGGCCCCCGTCACGACGGGCGCCCCGCCCGGGACCGATGTGGCTGCCGACGCCGAGGGCTCCGTCGACGGCGTCGTCGGTGACGTGGACGCCGGTGGCGAGCACGCGGACGGAGAGCCGGTCGACACCACGGACGGTGACGACGCCGTCGAGGAGCACTTCAGCCGGGTGCGCGGGCCGTTCGACAGCTCCGAGGCCGCCCAGGACGAGGCGGGCAACCGCCTCGACCTCGGGTCGATCCAGCTGGTGCCCGTCGACGGGATGCAGCTGCGCCTCGAGCTGGACGAGACCCAGGAGAACGTCCTCGGGGCGCACGCCCTCATCGGGGAGTCCGGAGTCCAGCTCCAGGCCTTCGCCGCCCCCCGGACGATGGGTCTCTGGCAGGACATCCGCACCGAGATCGCCGAGAGCATCGTCAGTCAGGGCGGCACGGCGGATGAGGTCCGCGGGCCGTTGGGACGGGAGCTCATCGCCCGCATGCCGTCTCGCGGGGCCGACGGGCGCACGGTGTTCCAACCGGTCCGCTTCCTCGGCGTCGACGGGCCGCGCTGGTTCCTGAGGGCCGTGATCAGTGGGAAGGCCGCTCTCGAGGAGGTGGCAGCAGAGCCGCTCGTCGAGCTGGTCCGCAGCGTGGTCGTCATGCGCGGTGACGACGCCAGGCCCCCGCGCGAGATCCTGACGTTGAAGCTGCCGGCCGACATACAGCAGGACGAGCCCGCGGCCGCGGGGGCTGAGGCGGTGCCCGGCGACGACGTGGGGCTCGGCGACGACGGGCCGCAGGGCCACAGCGCGTCAGACCTCAAGCCGTTCGAGCGCGGCCCCGAGATCACCGAAGTGCGTTGAGCGGGAGCTGAGGAGAGCCGGATGAGCACCGACAAGAGCGTTCGCGACCGTGAGCAGGGGGTTGCCAAGACGGGTAGGGGGGTCTTCGGCAGGTTGGCCGACCGGCTCACCCGCTCGGCCCACGAGCTGGAGGACCGCGAGCTGCGAGCCGACTCCCAGCGCGTCGGGGCGACGCCGATCGTCGAGCTCGCCAACCGTCAGCGGGCGGACGTGTGTGGTTCCGTGCGGTCGGTCACCCTGCGGCCGCGCGTCGACGTGCCCGCCCTGGTTGTCGAGATCTACGACGGCAGCCGGCCGCTGCACCTCGTGTGGCTCGGTCGACGGGAGATTGCCGGCATCGCGCCGGGAGTGCAGCTGCGGGCCAACGGCCGGGTGTCCTACTACCGGGGGATCCCGACGATCTTCAACCCGTTCTACGAGATCGTCCCCAAGAATGGCTGACCCGGTGGCCGGGCCCGCCAGGCCGGCGGCGCCCGTCTTCGTCACGGTCGAGGAGCTGCTGCGGGCACGGTTGTCCAGCGCGATCGGCGGCTGGCGCGGCGCCCTCGAGTCTGCCCTGCCGACGATCGCGTTCGTCATCGTCTGGACCCTGCGCCAGGACGTGCGCTCGGCGGTCCTCGCCGCAGGCGTGGCCCTCGTGGCCCTGGGCGCACTTCGGGTGGCGCGTCACGAGACGCTGCGCTTCCTCGGCTATGCCGCGGTGGGTGTCGCCGTGGCGGCCTTCTTCGCCCTGCGCTCCGGCAAGGCCGAGGACGCCTTCCTCCCCGGGATGATCCAGACGGGGGCCTTCGGGTTGGCGATGCTCGTCGCCAACCTCGTGCGGTGGCCGCTCTTCGGGTTCCTCATCGCGGCCGGCGATCCCGAGCTCGTCGAGGCCTCCAACCGGCTCAAGGAGGGCGGGCGCAAGAACGCCCCTCAGGACGAGGACTCGTTGGCCCGCGCCGCCGACGACGAGGCTGCCCTCAAGGAGGCGTTCACCGGTTGGCGTCGTCATCGCGGGATCGTGGCCGTCGCGAGCCGGCTGGGGTGGGTCATCATCGCCCTCGACGCCATCCGCCTGCTGATCATGGTGCCCCTCTACCTCGCCGGCCAGGTCGCTGCCCTCGGGGTCGCCAAGATCGCCCTCGGGTGGCCCGCCTACCTCCTGGCCGTGTTCGTGATGGGCCTGCTGCTGCTGCGGGGCCATACCCCGCTGGACGAGCCCCGCCTCTAGCTCACCGGCTGGCCGCTGGCTTGCCAACTGCCGCAATGAGCCAGACATGTCTGGCCAGTTGCGGGCGGGAGGACGCGGGTCAGTCGCCGACGCGGGGGACCCGGTGGCCCGGGGACAGCATCTCCTCGAGGGAGTCCTCGCTCTCGGGCGTCGTGATGAACAGCAGCTCGTCGTGGGCCTCGACGGCGTCGTCACGGCTGGGCGCGATCGGCCGGTCGTCGCGGATGATACCGACCAGCACGGTGTCGTCAGGCCACACGATCTCACCGATCCGCTTGCCGATGTAGGGGCTCTGGGCGGGCATCGTCAGCTCCACCATCGAGGCCTTCGCCTGCTGGAACTGGAAGATCCGCACGAGGTCGCCGACGCTGACCGCCTCTTCGACGAGCGCGGTCATCAGGCGCGGCGTGGACACCGCGACGTCGACGCCCCAGGACTCGTCGAACATCCATTCGTTCTTGGGGTTGTTGACCCGCGCCACCGTCCGGGGCACACCGAACTCGGTCTTGGAGAGCAGGGAGACGACGAGGTTGGCCTTGTCGTCACCGGTCGCGGCCACGACGACGTCGCACTCCTGGACCCTGGCCTCCTCGAGGACGGTGATCTCGCAGGCGTCCGCGAGCAACCACGCGGCCTCGGGCACGCGGGAGGCCTGCACGTCGTCGGCGTCCTTGTCGATGAGCAGCACCTGGTGGCCGTTGTGCAGGAGCTCACGGGCGATCGAGCGGCCGACGCTTCCGGCACCGGCGATGACGACGCGCATGGGGACCCTCCTGGGTCAGGCTGGGTGGAGACGGGTGGGGCGGGCGGGGACCTCGTCAGTGGACGGGCGGCGGCTGGTCGAAGGTCTTCTCGATCCGGGCGAGGTCGTCCGTGGCGGCGGCGACGGACACGTGGTCGCCGTCCTGGAAGACGGTGTCGGCGCCCGGGATCATCCCGTCGCCCAGCCGGGTGATGAAGGCGACCCGGGCGGCGGTGGCGGCCTCGATCTCGCTGATCCGCCGACCGATCCACCCCCGGTTCAGGGGTACCTCGGCCACGACGACCCGACCACTCGGGTCGGTCAGGGCCGGGACGGATCCCTGGGGCAGGAGCCGCTGGATCATCTGGTCGGCCGTCCAGCGGACGGTCGCCACGGTGGGGATGCCGAGACGCTCGTAGACCATCGCGCGGCCGGGGTCGTAGATCCGGGCCGCGACGTGCTCGACGCCGAAGGTCTCCCGCGCGACGCGTGCGGCGAGGATGTTGGAGTTGTCGCCACTGGAGACGGCCGCGAAGGCGTAGGCATCGGTGATGCGCGCCGCCTTGAGCGTGTCCCGGTCGAAGCCGAGGCCCGTGACGGTCATCCCCTCGAACGAGCTGCCGAGCCTGCGGAACGACGCCGGCTCGACGTCGATCACCGCGACGTCGTGACCGCGGTTGCTCAGACTCTTGGCCAGGGTCGACCCGACTCGGCCGCAGCCCATGATGACGAAGTGCACGCCACGAGACGCTACACGGGTGCGGGGGACTTGTGCACGCGTAGCCCTTTCGCGCGGCATACAGTGTGCGCGTGCCAAGTTCCGGTCGTGTGCTCAAGCGCCTCCTCGTCGGTCGAGCCATGCGCAGCGACCGGCTCGGGGAGACCCTCCTGCCCAAGCGCCTCGCGCTGCCGATCTTCGCCAGCGACGCCCTCTCGTCGGTGGCGTACGCACCGGACGAGATCATGCTCATGCTCGGCCTGGCCGGTGGCGCCTTCGTCACCACCCACTCGTGGCAGATCGCCGTCGGCGTCGTCTTCGTCATGCTCGTCGTCGTGGCGTCCTACCGGCAGAACGTCCACGCCTACCCGTCCGGCGGCGGCGACTACGAGGTCGCGACGGTCAACCTCGGGCCGCGGGCCGGACTGACCGTGGCCAGTGCCCTGCTCGTTGACTACGTGCTCACCGTAGCCGTCTCGATCTCCTCCGGTGTGCAGAACGCCGCGACGGCGCTGCCCGGCCTGCGCGGCAACGAGGTCACGGTCGCCATCGTCCTCGTGGGGATCCTCGCGGCGATGAACCTCCGGGGGGTCCGCGAGTCCGGCAAGGCCTTCGCCGTGCCGGTCTACGCGTTCATGGTCGGCATCATCGGGATGGGGCTCTACGGCTTCGCGCAGGCAGCCACGGGCAACCTCGGCCAGGCCGAGAGCGCGAAGTACACCCTGATCCCCGAGGCCGGGCACGAGGAGGTCGTCGGCATCGCTGCCGCGTTCCTGCTGCTGCGCGCGTTCTCCTCGGGCTGCGCGGCACTCACCGGTGTCGAGGCGATCTCCAACGGCGTCCCCGCCTTCGCCCAGCCCAAGAGCAAGAACGCCGCGACGACGCTGCTGCTCATGGGAGTCCTGTCGATCACCATGCTCTCCTCGATCATCGGGCTCGGTCGGTTCACGGGCATCCAGATCGCCGACGACCCGGCCCGCCAGCTGACCCTGGGCGGCCAGCCGGTCGGGGACGCCTACGTCCAGGACACCGTCCTCGGCCAGCTCGCCAAGGCGGTCTTCGGTGGCTTCTCGGTGGGGATCGTCTTCGTCTCGATCGTCACCGGGCTCATCCTCATCCTCGCGGCCAACACCGCCTTCAACGGCTTCCCGGTCCTCGGCTCGATCCTCGCCAAGGACGGCTACCTCCCGCGCCAGCTGCACACCCGCGGCGACCGGCTCGCGTTCTCCAACGGCATCCTGATCCTCGCCGCCGCCGCAGCGCTGCTCATCGTCGCCTACCAGGCCAAGGTCACCGCGCTGATCCAGCTCTACATCGTCGGGGTGTTCGTCTCCTTCACCCTGAGCCAGACCGGAATGATCCGGCACTGGAACCGGCACCTGCTCACCGAGCACGACCCCCGGGTCCGCGCCCGGATGATGCGCTCACGGGCCATCAACGCCCTCGGTGCCTTCATGTCCGGCACCGTCCTCGTCGTTGTCCTGATCACCAAGTTCATGGAAGGGGCGCGCTACGCCATCCTCGCCATGGCCATCCTGTTCGTGATGATGCTCGGCATCAAGCGCCACTACGAGCGCGTGCACCAGGAGCTCGCCCTCGACGACGACGACTCCCAGCTCCTGCCGAGCCGGGTGCACGCGATCGTCCTGCTCTCCAAGCTGCACAAGCCGGCGATGCGGGCCCTGGCCTATGCGCGAGCCACCCGGCCCACCTTCCTTGAGGCGATCACCGTCGAGGTCGATCCGGAGGACACCCTCGCCCTGCGCCAGGAGTGGACCCGCCGCGAGATCCCGGTGCCCCTCAAGGTGCTCTCCTCGCCCTACCGGGAGATCACCCGGCCGATCATCGACTACGTGCGCTCGCTGCGCAGCGGCAACCCGCGCGACGTCGTCGTCGTCTATATCCCGGAATACGTCCTAGGGCGCTGGTACGAGCAGATCCTGCACAACCAGAGCGCCCTGCGCCTCAAGGCCCGACTGCTCTTCACGCCGGGCGTCATGGTCGCCAGCGTCCCGTGGCAGCTGCGCTCGTCGGAGGGGCAAGACGACGACGACTTCTTCGAGGGCCCCTCGGTCGGCTCGGTCCGGCGCGGCCCCTCATGAGCGAGGACCAGGCCGCGACAACGGAACTCGTGGGCGTGGAGTGGGTCGTCGACGTCGGCAACATCGCCCACGGCGGTCACTGCGTCGCCCGCCACGACGGGCGGGTCATCTTCGTGCGGCACGCCCTCCCGGGTGAGCGGGTGCGCGTGCGGGTCACCGAGGGCCGCGCCACCGACCGCTTCCTGCGCGGCGACGCCGTGGAGGTCCTCACGGCCGCTCCGCAACGGGTCACGGCCCCCTGCCGGTATGCCGGGCCGGGAGCCTGCGGCGGCTGCGACTTCCAGCACGTCGCCCTCTCCCACCAGCGGGCGCTCAAGGCCGTGGTGGTCCGCGAGCAGTTCCAGCGCCTGGCTGGGCTGGACGTCGACGTCGAGGTGGAGGCCGTCCCCGGTGACGCCGACGGGCTGCGCTGGCGCACCCGGGTCGAGCTCGCCGTCGACGGGGGTGGACGGCCCGGACTGCGACGGCACCGGTCGCACGACATCATCGCGATCGACGACTGCCTCATTGCCGCCGAACGCGTCGTCGACTCGGGCGTCCTCGACACGGTCTGGACGGGCTGCCGGGCGGTCGACGTCGTCGCCGCCGACCACCCGCGGGACGCGGTCGTCGTCCCGGTCCCCGAGAAGCGCGTCCCCCGCGTCGGCCAGCGCGTCGAGACGAGCACGTGGTCGGGGACCTTCGAGCTCAGCGCGCGCGGCTTCTGGCAGGTCCACCCGGGTGCGGCCCGCACCTACGTCGAGCACGTCCTGGCCGAGCTGGCACCGCAGCCGGGGGAGCGGGCACTCGACCTGTATGCCGGGGTCGGTCTCTTCGCCCTCGCCCTCGCCGACGCGGTGGGGCCGCAGGGCGCCGTACTGGCCGTCGAGGGGGACCACCGGGCCGTCGACGACGGGGTGGCCAACGCGGCCGAGCACCCGCAGGTCGAGTTCCGGGTCGGCCGCGTCGACCAGGCGCTGCACCGGCTCCTTCGCCAGGGGATCTCGGCCGACGTCGTCGTCCTCGACCCGCCCCGCACCGGTGCGGGCAGGGCCGTCGCCGCCGATCTCACCGCGCTGTCGGCCCGGGCGATCGCCTACGTCGCGTGCGACCCCGCCGCGCTGGCGAGGGACACGGCATACCTGTTGAAGGGGGGCTACCGGCTGCGGTCACTGCGAGCCTTCGACGCCTTCCCGATGACCCACCACGTCGAGTGCATCGCCGTCTTCGAGCCGGTCCGGTCCGGGGGCTGACACGGCGACGGGAAGTAGGTATATTATCTTGACGTCAAGATAGTTCGCGATGAAGGGAGCCCGGCGTGGCTACAGGTGGCACAGGATCGGTGGACAGCTTCACAGCCAGGGGTGAGCTCGGGGTCGGGGACCGGAGCTACGAGATCTATCGCCTGGCCGCGGTCGAGGGCAGCGCCAACCTGCCCTACAGCCTCAAGGTCCTGCTCGAGAACCTCCTGCGCACGGAGGACGGCGTGAACATCACCGCCGACCACATCCGCGCGCTGGCCGGCTGGGACGAGGACGCCGAGCCCGATACGGAGATCCAGTTCACGCCGGCGCGCGTGCTCATGCAGGACTTCACCGGCGTGCCCTGCGTCGTCGACCTCGCCACGATGCGTGAGGCGGTCGCCGACCTCGGCGGCGACGCGAGGAAGATCAACCCCCTCTCGCCGGCCGAGATGGTCATCGACCACTCCGTCATCATCGACGTCTTCGGCCGCGCCGACGCGTTCGAGCGCAACGTCGAGATCGAGTACCAGCGCAACCGCGAGCGCTACCAGTTCCTGCGCTGGGGCCAGACCGCGTTCGACGACTTCAAGGTCGTCCCCCCCGGCACCGGCATCGTCCACCAGGTCAACATCGAGCACCTCGCCCGCACCGTCATGACGAAGGAGACGGGAGCCACCGTGCTCGCCTACCCGGACTCGTGCGTCGGCACCGACTCGCACACGACGATGGTCAACGGCCTCGGTGTCCTGGGCTGGGGTGTCGGCGGCATCGAGGCCGAGGCGGCCATGCTCGGCCAGCCCGTGTCGATGCTCATCCCGCGCGTCGTCGGCTTCAAGCTGAGCGGCTCGATCCCCGCTGGTGCCACCGCGACCGACGTCGTCCTGACCATCACCGAGATGCTCCGCAAGCACGGCGTCGTCGGCAAGTTCGTCGAGTTCTACGGCGAGGGCGTGGCCGCGGTGCCGCTGGCCAACCGGGCGACGATCGGCAACATGAGCCCGGAGTTCGGGTCGACGTGCGCGATCTTCCCCATCGACGACGTCACGCTCGATTACCTCCGTCTCACCGGTCGCTCCGACGAGTCGGTGGCGCTCGTCGAGGCCTACGCCAAGGAACAGGGCATGTGGCACGACGCCGCGACCGAGCCCCGATTCTCCGAGCGTCTCGGGCTCGACCTGTCGACCGTCGTCCCCTCCATCGCCGGGCCGAAGCGTCCCCAGGACCGGATCGCCCTCACCGACGCCAAGGAGGCCTTCCGCAAGGTGTTGCCGACCTACGTCTCGCACCACGAGGGCAATGCCGGCTCGGCGTCGAGCTTCCCGGCCAGCGACCCGACGGTGGGTGGCAGCACGGACGGCGCCAACGGCGGCGACAAGCCGGCCGACGAGGGCGACGGTGACAGCCGCCCCTCGCGCCGGGTCAGCGTCACCACGGCCGAGGGCGCGAGCTTCGAGATCGACCACGGCATCGTCTCGATCGCCTCGATCACAAGCTGCACCAACACCTCCAACCCGTCGGTGATGATGGCCGCGGCGCTGCTGGCGAAAAACGCGGTCGAGCGCGGGCTGACGGTGGCGCCCTGGGTCAAGACGTCGATGGCCCCCGGGTCCAAGGTCGTCTCGGACTACTACGAGAAGGCCGGCATGTGGCCCTACCTCGAGAAGCTCGGGTTCTATCTCGTCGGCTACGGCTGCACGACGTGCATCGGCAACTCGGGCCCCCTGGACGAGGCCATCTCGAGCGCGGTCCAGGACAATGACCTCGCCGTCGTCTCGGTGCTCTCGGGCAACCGCAACTTCGAGGGCCGGATCAACCCCGACGTCAAGATGAACTACCTCGCATCGCCGCCGCTCGTCATCGCCTACGCCCTCGCGGGGACGATGGACTTCGACTTCGAGACCGAGCCGCTGGGTCAGGACCCGGACGGGAAGGACGTCTTCCTCACGCAGATCTGGCCGGCGCCGCAGGACGTCGAGGAGACCATCGCGCGCTCGATCAGCCAGGAGATGTTCACCAAGGACTACGCGGACGTGTTCGCCGGCGACGAGCGCTGGCAGTCGCTGCCGACTCCGGAGGGCGAGACCTTCGAGTGGGACCCCGACTCGACCTATGTCCGCAAGCCCCCGTACTTCGACGGCATGAGCATGGAGACGTCACCCGTCGCCGACATCGAGGGCGCCCGCGTCCTGGCCAGGCTCGGCGACTCGGTGACGACGGACCACATCAGCCCGGCCGGCTCGATCAAGGCCGACAGCCCGGCGGGGACCTACCTCGCCGAGCACGGGGTGGACCGCAAGGACTTCAACTCCTACGGCTCGCGTCGTGGCAACCACGAGGTGATGATCCGCGGCACCTTCGCCAACATCCGGCTGCGGAACCTCCTGCTCGATGGCGTCGAGGGCGGTTTCACCCGTTGCTTCATCGCCAGTGGCTCCGACGCCAGTGCCGTCGCTGCCGGTGAGCAGACGACGATCTACGACGCCTCGGCCGCCTACCAGGCGGTGGGCGTCCCGCTCGTCATCCTCGCCGGCAAGGAGTACGGCTCGGGCTCCTCACGCGACTGGGCCGCCAAGGGCACCCGGCTGCTCGGCGTCAAGGCCGTGATCGCCGAGAGCTACGAGCGGATCCACAGGTCGAATCTGCTGATGATGGGAATTCTTCCGCTCCAGTTCGCCGCCGGCGAAACCCCCGAGACGCTCGGGCTGACCGGTCGCGAGGAGTTCTCGATCGAAGGCGTCGAGAACGGAGACGCACGCCAGGTCACGGTGCGCGCCGACGACAAGACCTTCGCCGCCCGCGTGCGCCTCGACACGCCGCGGGAGCGCGAGTACCTCCGACACGGCGGGATCCTCCCGTACGTGTTGCGGCGGCTGCTCGCGTCCTGACTTTTTACGACTTGCGATTGACATTTCGTCGGACGCGGCTACTCTGGCCGGCGCACGCAGCGCTCTGCCCTCACCGGCCCGTAGCGCGCATGTACTGGGGAGGGGAGAGAAGGGGCGCCTTGGGCGCCCCTTCTCGTTTATCGTGGCGCGACCGGGGTGCCCGACGACGGGCTGAGATCACACCCGTAGAA
>NZ_JBKJPP010000157.1:0-10780 GCF_046595215.1 Lapillicoccus sp.
CCCCGGGATCGATGCCGGTTCGTTCCGCGGCGACGATGTACATACAGAAGACGGGGACAGCCGGACGGCTGATCGTCATCGACGTGGTGACCTCGGCCAGGTTGATGTCCTTGAACAGGATCTCCATGTCGGCGGCGGAGTCGATGGCCACGCCACAGTGACCAACCTCACCAAGACTCAAGGTCTCGTCGGAGTCACGCCCCATCAGGGTGGGCATGTCGAAGGCGACGCTGAGACCGCCGCCACCGCGGTTCAGGATCATCTTGTATCGCTCGTTGGTCTGTTCGGCGTTGCCGAAGCCGGCGAACTGCCGGATCGTCCACGTGCGCCCGCGGTAACCGGTGGGGTAGAGACCGCGGGTGAAGGGGAACTCGCCCGGCCAGCCGATGCGCTCCATGCGCGCGCGGCCCTCGGGAGTGGTCTCCTCCGGTATGCCGTGCAGTCCCGGACCGTAGACGGGGTCCACCGTGGCGCCGGAGAGGGTCGTGAAGTCCGCCTCCCGCACACCACCCTTCGCGAGCGCGGCGTCGTAACGGGCCTGCCAGCGGGCTGCGCCGGTCGTCTCGGTGGTCATGGCCGTCAATTTACTAGGACGTCCTAGTAAAAGGAAGTCAGGTGCCGGGTCGGTCAGGGGGGAAGTCGTGGCAGGCGACCCGGATCTTGCGCAGCAGGGCGAAGAGCTGCTCGTGCTCGTCGGCGGTGAGCATCCCCAGCCCGAACTCCCCCCGGACGAGATCGGCGGTGGCGGCCTCCATGACCGCGCGCCCGGACGGCGTGATCGCGGCCAGCGTGCCCCGCCCGTCGGTGGGGTTGGGGCTGCGCTCGACGAGTCCCTGGGCCTCGAGGCGCTGGACGATGTTGGTCGCGGAGGTGGGGTGGACCATCAGCCGCTCGCCCACCTTGGACATCGGCAGCCGGCCCGAGGAAGAGAACGCCAGCAGCACGAGCGCCTCGTAGCGGGCGAAGGAGAGTCCGTGCAAGCCGACCACCGCGTCGAGCTCGCCGAGCAGCAGCTGTTGCACCCGCATGATCGACGTCGCGGACGCCATGGCCACGGCCTTGGACCCACCGCCCCACCGCTCGCGCCAAAGCTCGGCCGCCCGCCGGATCGGGTCGAAGGCCAGTCGCGGTCGCTCAGCCACGCGCAGCACCGCAACGCACCATCCGGTTCTCCGCGGCGCCCGTTCCGTCGTGCGCCCGGGCCGCCCCGTCCGCGGTGAAACCATGCCGGCGGTAGAAGCCCTGGGCCCGGGAGTTCGTCGTCAGGACCCAGAGGGAGGCATCGCGTGGTCCGACCACCGCGCGCAGGAGGTCGTCCGCGACCCCGCTGCCGTGCACCGTCGGCACCGTGTTGATGGAGTAGAGCTCCCACGACGTCGGGGCGTCGTCGTCACGCGTGATGCCGGCGGACGCCATCCCGACCACCTCGCCGCCCTCGTCGAGGGCCACTACGCACCGGGCCTCGCTGTCGTCGACCTCGACGCGGAGGCGCCACACCGGCGGCTGCACGGCATACCGGGAGTCGTCAGTCACGGCTCGCGCGCGCTGCGAGCGCCTGCTCCAGCCGATCGAGCTTGCCGTCGAGCTCGCCGGTGAACCCCGGGCGGATGTCGGCCTTGACCACGAGGCTCACGCGCGGGCTGACTGCTGCGACGGCGTCGACCGCACCCTTGATCACGGCTAGGCACTCGTCCCACCCCCCTTCGATGGTCGTGAACATCGCATCGGTACGGTGCGGCAACCCGCTCTCGCGCACGACCGAGATCGCTGCAGCGACAGCGGTGCTCACCGAACCGGTGGTGTCGTCGGAGACGGCAGGGGCGACGGAGAAGGCGAAGAGCATGGTCCCACCGTATGCCGTGGGGTCAGGCCAGCCTGCGCTGGTAGGCAGGGCAGAGCTCGACGACCCGGAAGCCGAGCCGCTCGTTGATGTCGACCATCCAGCTGTTGGTGTCGTCGTTGCAGGTGATGACGCGCTCGCGGCTCGGGTGCTGGCTCTGGAGGCGGCGGAGGTTCTCGACCTTGACGGCGGTGCCCAGCCGGTGGCCGCGGTGGCCCTTGTGGACGAGCGTGCCCCACTGCCAGGCGACCGTCGGCGCCCCCGCCGGCAGGAGCAGGTCGGTGTAGGCCACCACGTCGCCACTCACCTCCTCCACCGCGACCGTGGTCAGCCTCGTGCGGCGCTGCCGCAGCTCGAGGTCCGCATACTCCCGGTAGCGCGCGGGGGTGAGGGACTCCGCCTCGAACTCGATGTCGCCGGTCGGGGCGTCGACGGCGAGCTGGTTCATCACCGCGCAGAGCGACTCCTGCAGCCGTTCGGGGACGCGCCCCACGTGCGTCTCGAGCCGGTAGAGACCCTCGTGGTGCGGGCGCGCCGCCCCGGAGAGGGACGCCAGCAGGTCGTCGGCGACGGGCAGATCGAGGTGGCGCGCGATCTCGGTGTTGCTCAGGACGAAGCCGTGGGCCTCCGCGAAACGGCGGTAGGGGTGAGCGTCGGACTCCTCCGCCGGCACCATCGTGTCGCCGACGAGGGTGCTCCTCCCCTCGGCCACCGCTCGCTCGACGATGCGCTCCATGAGGGCGGATCCAGCTCCACGACAACGGTGCTGGGGATCCACCTGAATGTCGCACCACATCATCGAGGTGTTGTCGTCCTGTGGCAGCCAGAGCCACGCGATGCCCGTCACGTCGTCGCCATCCGCGGCCGCCCACATCTCCATCGGCTCGGCCCTGTCGTCGAAGCGCCACTCCAGGACGGCCTCCTGGAGAGAGGACGGTTGGTGCCAGGGACGGCCCAGGCTGATGCTCGCGACACGGATGTCGTGGGCGCGAGCGCACTGGGCGTCGTCATGGACGTCGACGAGACGGGTCTGCATGTCTCGACCGTAGGACGGTGCCCGTAGCGGGGCCACCGAGTTTCGGGCGTGCTCGCTAGTCTGGGACGGTGACGGACCGCGCCCGGAGCCCCTCCCGATGGACGGACGTGCGGCCCCGCACCCGGGCGCTGCAGGCCGACGACTGGGACGACGTCCTGCGCATCTACGCGGAGGGCCTGGCGACGGGCACGGCGACCTTCGAGACGGAGGTGCCGCCACGCGAGGTCCTCGACGCGAAGTGGCACCAGGGCCAACGGTGGGTCGCCACTGTTGCGGGACGCCTGGCCGGCTGGACCGCGGCGATGCCGACCTCGATGCGTGCGTGCTACGCCGGGGTCGCCGAGACGTCGATCTACGTGGGGGTGGGAGCGCGCGGTCAGGGGGTCGGGAGGACGCTCATCACCCGGCAGAACGCCGAGGCCGACGCGTGTGGGCTCTGGACCCTGCAGACGTCGATCTTCGTCGTCAACGCAGCGAGTATCGCACTGCACGTGTCGTGTGGCTACCGCGTGATCGGGACGCGGGAGCGGATCGCCCAGCGCGACGGGGTGTGGCACGACACGGTCCTGCTCGAGCGCCGTCGGGCCGCCTGACGCGGGCGCGTTCCGGCTCCCCCCTCGGCCAGGGCCAGCTGGCTGGCACGTGGTGGCTGGACCACTGATCCGGCCGTCTCCGAGATCCCTCTGAGAATCATCGGACAGCGTTGGTGGCTTCCGTCGTCCAGATGAAGGAGCACCCCGTGCCCCAGCGCCACACCTCGAACGACCAGCACACCACGAACGCCGTTGAGACCGAGCACCTCCGCGACGCGGAGCAGCCCCGGACCACCCTCGGCCCCGAGACCGCCGAGACCACCCGCCGAACCCGGGCCGCCGACAAGGGCAGCGCTTCGCGAGCCGTGCCCGCCGTCCTCGGCGTGGCGACGGCGATCGCGTCCTTCGGCGTCGCCTCCGTCCACGTCCTCGACCAGGAGGGCTTCCCGGGCAGCAAGGACCCGTCCTACGTCGGCCTCGGCTTCTACCTGCTCGAGGTCGCTGCCGTCGTCGTCGCCGGCGTCCTGCTGACCCGTCGTGGCCGCAACCACCTCCTGACCTGGGTCGTCGCCTCCGGCGTCGCGGTGGGTCCGCTCATCGGCTATGGCCTGTCGCGCGGTCCGGGCATGCCGGGCTACACGGACGACCAGGGCAACTGGGCCGAGCCCTTGGGTCTGCTCAGCCTCGCCGTCGAGGCTCTCCTGCTGGTCCTGGCCCTCGCCGGTGGCGCACTAGCCCGTAGACGGACCGACGAGCAGCTGACGCGCTGACCCCCGCCTGACCGGGTGGGCTCAGCCGACCCGGATGATCGCCACGCCGTGCGCGCCGAGCTCCACTGCGGCACCGGTGCGCCGGGTGGTGGAGTCGTCCCAGGAGAGCACCACCTCGTCGATGGCGGCCCCCACCGGGACCATCGAGGGTCGGTCCCGGACGTTGCACACGACCCGCAACCGCCCGCGCGAGACGACGAGCCACCCGGCGCCGGCGTCCGACGCGACGGTCACCGCGTCGAGCCGGTCGTCGGTGAGCTCCGGCTCGCTGCGGCGCACCGCGATCAGGGACGCGTACCACGACAGCATCCGGGCGTGCTCCGTCTGCGACATCTCTTCCCAGTCGAGCACGCTCCGGTCGCGGGTGGCGTGGTCCTGGGGGTCGGGCACGTCCGCCGCATCCCAGCCGTGGGACGCGAACTCGGCGCGGCGACCGCTGCGCACCGCCTCGGCGAGCTCCGGGTCCGCGAAGTCCGTGAAGAACTGCCACGGGGTCGAGGCCGCCCACTCCTCACCCATGAAGACCATCGGGGTGAACGCCGAGGTGAGGTAGAGGGCCGCACCGATGGCCTGCTGCCCGGGCGTGATCGTGGCCCCGATCCGGTCGCCGGTCGCCCGGTTGCCGACCTGGTCGTGGGTCTGGAGATATCCGACGAAGCTGCTTCCCCGGCAGACCGACCGGTCCACCGGCGCTCCCCACTCGGCGCCGCGGAAGCTGGACCACCGCCCGTCGTGGAGGAACACCTCGGTCAGGGTCTTGGCGAGGACGCTGGGCTCGGCGAAGTCGGCGTAGTAGCCCGCCGCCTCACCCGTCAGCGCCGCGTGCAAGGCGTGGTGGACGTCGTCCGCCCACTGCGCGCTCATCCCCCGACCGCCCCGGGCGGTCGGGGTCACCATGATCGGGTCGTTGAGGTCGCTCTCCGCGATGAGCGCGAGCGGCCGGCCGAGCTGCGTTGCCAGCGCGTCGGTCTCGTCGGAGAGCTGCGCGAGGAGGTGATGCTCGGAGTCGTCACGCAGCTCGTGGACGGCATCGAGGCGCAGGGCGTCGACGTGGAAGTCGCGCAGCCACCGCAGCGCGTTGTCGAGCACGAACCGGCGCACCACCTCCGAACCCGGGCTGTCGAGGTTCACGGCGGGGCCCCACGGCGTCGAGTGCGCGTCGGTGAAGTACGGCCCGAAGCGCGACAGGTAGTTGCCGCTCGGCCCGAGGTGGTTGTAGACGACGTCGAGACAGACTCCCAGACCGGCCCCGTGGCAGGCGTCGACGAAGCGCTGGAAGCCGGCCGGGCCGCCGTAGGGGTCGTGCACGGCATACAGGTCGACGCCGTCGTAACCCCAACCCCATCGGCCGGGGAAGGCGGCGACGGGCATCACCTCGACGACGTCGACGCCGAGTGCCACGAGGTGGTCCAGGTGGCCGATCGCCGCGTCGAAGGTGCCCTCAGCGCTGAAGGTGCCGACGTGCAGCTCGTAGAAGACCCCGCCGAGGGCGCCCTGCCCGCCGCGTGGTCCCTGCCAGCGCCCGTCAGCCCAGTCGTGCGCCGAGGCGTCGAAGGTGCGGCTCGCTGCATCGACGCCATGCGGCTGCCAGGCACTGCGCGGGTCGGGGGTCGGGTCGCCCCCGTCGAGACGGAAGGCATAGTCCAGGGGGTATGCCGGGTGCTCACCGCGCCACTCCCACCACCCGCCCGGGGCAGGGCTCATCGGGGCCGTGGTCACCACCCCGCCGATCGGGGCGACATCGATCTCGACGCGCCCGGCGGAGGGCGCCCAGACCCGGATCTCGGGGTCAGTCATCGGTCCGCGCCAGGAGGGCCACCGGGAGCGAGGTGAGCAGATCGGCCAACGCCGCCGGACCTCCGGTGAATCGGCGCCCCGTGAGGAGGTCGTTCCACCCACCGGGCGGCAGGTCGAGCGTGTGCTCCTCCCAGCCCGTGAGCGACCCGGCCAGCCTCGTGGTCACGGCCACGACGTGGATGCCGGCCCGCACGCCACGACCGATCGCATACGCGTGGTCGCTCGTCGTCGGGACAGCCGCGAACGTCGCGGACGCGCCGTGGAACCAGCCAGCGTGGTCACGCCGCAGCCGCAACGCGCGGGAGGTGACGAGCAGCTTCTCGTCGCTGAGGTCGCGGGGGGGCTCCCCCGCATCGAGTCGCGAGAGTCGCGCCCGACGCTCGGCGAAGTCGACGTCCCGCCGGTTGTCCGGGTCGACGAGCGAGAGGTCCACGAGCTCGCTGCCCTGGTAGACGTCCGGCACCCCGGGCAGGACGAGCTGGAGCAGCTTCTGTCCCAGCGTCGTCACCCGGACCAGCGGCGCGGTCGCCTCCGTCCACTGCTCGAGGTGGGCGACCAGGCGCGGGTCGGCGAGGACGCCGTCGACGAACGCCGCGACCTTGGCCTCGTAGGCCTCGTCCGGGTCGGTCCACGTCGTATGCTGCTTCGCCTCACGGATTGCCTTCTGGGCGTAGGCGCCCAGCCGCTGCCCGTCGATCGGCCACGCGCCGACCACGGTCTGCCACAGGAGGTACTCCATCGCGCCGTCGAGCGGCTCACCGCGCAGGGGCCGGGCGATCTCCTGGGCGTCGCGCACCCAGTCCTGCCACTGGTCTGGCCGCTCGGAGACCGCCGCGAGGCGAGCGCGCACGTCCTCGGAGCGCTTCGTGTCGTGGGTCGACAGCGTCGTCATCGTCTCGGGCCACGCCGCGGCGGTCCGCTCGACGAAGGACGTCAGCTGCGTCGGGGTCACGGCGAAGTGGTCCGGGTCGCCGCCGACCTCGTTGAGGCCGACGAGGCGGTGCCAACGGTAGAACGCCGTGTCCTCGATGCCCTTGGCCATGACCGGGCCGCAGGTCTGCTGGAAGCGGACCGCGAAGTCGGCCAGGGCGGCGGGGTCGTCCCCCTCTCGTGCCTCGGCGAGGGCCAGGCGGTGGACCTCGTCGATGGCGGCGCGGTCCTCTTCCGGGAGGGCCGTGCGCACGCGGTCGACGGCCGCGTCGAGGACGGCACGCTCCTGCGGGGGGGCAGGCTCTCCGGGCACGACGTAGGCGCGGTAGCGGTCCATCGTGACGAGCAGGGCCGAGACCACCCGCTGCAGGCGCTCCTCGGACTCCTCCGGCACCAGCTCGACAAGGCGTCGCACGAGCCGGCTGACCTCGGGGACCTGCACCCGCTCGACGACCTCGGCCTTGGCCCGGTCCACCGTCTCGGTGAGCGAGATCCGGGTGCCCGTGACGCGGGCGAGGAAGTCGGTCAACGGCTCCTCGGCCGCGGGGTCGACGAAGAGGCCGCCGATCCGCCAGAGGGCGTCGTAGCCGGTCGTGCCGGCACAGGCCCAGTCCGTCGGGAGGGTCTCGTCGCCCTCGAGGATCTTCTCGACGACGACCCAGCTGTCGCCGGTCGCCGTCGCGAGCCGTCGCAGATAACCCCTCGGGTCGGCGAGGCCGTCCGGGTGGTCGATGCGCAGCCCGTCGAGGGACCCGTCGGCGACGAGCTCGCCCAGCAGGGCGTGGCTCGCGTCGAAGACGTCGTCGTCCTCGACGCGCACGGCGATGAGGGTGGCGACGTCGAAGAAGCGGCGGTAGTTGAGGTCGGTCTCAGCGGTGCGCCAGTGCGCCAGCCGCCACCACTGCCGGGTGACGAGCTCCTCGATCGGCAACTGCGCCGTCCCGGAGCGGACCGGCAGCTCGTGCTCGAAGTAGCGCACGACGCTCTCGTCACCTCCGCGGCCGCCGTCGCTGGCGAGGGTCAGGTCGCCGGCCGCGAGGACGTCCTCGATGGGGTCACCCAGCACCGGCATGAGGAGGGTGTCCTCGCCGGCGGCCCAGTCGATGTCGAACCAGTGGGCGAAGGGCGAGCGCGGCCCCTCACGGAGCACGGACCACAGGGGCGCGTTGAGGTGCGCCGGGGTGGGCACGGCCATGTGGTTCGGCACGACGTCGGCGACCGCGCGGATGCCCGCTGCGTGCAGCACCGGGACCATCGCGTCGAAGGCCTCCCGCCCGCCGGCCTCGTCGCTGAGGCGGGTGTGGTCAACGACGTCGTAGCCGTGCGTCGAGCCGGGCACGGGCTGGAGGATCGGCGACAGGTAGGCGTGACTCACCCCGAGCGCGGCAAGGTAGTCGGCCTGCTCGGCCGTCTCGGCGAAGCCGAACCCCGGGCGGATCTGGAGGCGGTACGTCGCGGTCGGGACCGGGCGTGCAGCACTCACGCGGGGCTCTCCCTCGGACAGCGCAGGACGACGACGCTGCGGGCATGGACCTCGAACTCGCTGGCGGGCTCGACCACGGTCGCGGCGGTCGCGGCAGCCGCGGCGGCGGTCGCCGGGTCCGACGCGCCGGCCGCCGCGTGGGCCGCCGGCTCGGGCGCGGCCGTGTCGATCTCGATGTACCACTCGGAGCCGTACGTCTCCTCGGGCAGGGTGAAGCTGATCGAGTCCGAGTGGGCGTTGAAGATCACGAGGAACGAGTCACCGACGATCGGGGCGCCGCGTCGGTCGGACTCGGGGATCGCCGAGCCGTTGAGGAACACCATGAGCGAGCGGGCATAGCCGTCGCGCCAGCTCTCCTCGTCCATGTGCTTGCCGTTCGGCATGAACCAGGCGACGTCGCCGAGATCGCTCTCCCCGCCGTGGTCGGCGCTGCCGGCAAAGAACCGTCGACGGCGGAAGACCGGGTGGTCGGTGCGCAGCCTGACGACCCGCTGGGCAAAGCCGAGCAGCTCCGCGGCGTCGTCGTCGAGGTGCCAGTCGACCCACGACAGGTCGTTGTCCTGGCAGTAGGCGTTGTTGTTGCCGTCCTGGGTGCGGCCGAGCTCGTCACCGTGGGCGATCATCGGGACGCCCTGCGACAACAGCAGCGTGGTCAGCATGTTGCGCTGCTGGCGCGCGCGCAGGGCGCGCACCTCGGGGTCGTCACTCGGGCCCTCGACGCCGCAGTTCCAGGAGCCGTTGTTGTTGTCGCCGTCGTTGTTGTCCTCGCCGTTGGCCTCGTTGTGCTTCTCGTTGTAGGACACCAGGTCCCGCAGCGTGAAGCCGTCGTGGGCCACGATGAAGTTGATCGACGCGATCGGCTTGCGGCCTGAGTGCTCGTAGAGGTCCGAGGACCCGGTGAAGCGCGAGGCGAACTCGCCCAGCGTCGACGGGTCGCCGCGCCAGAAGTCGCGCACCGTGTCGCGGTACTTGCCGTTCCACTCCGTCCACAGCGGCGGGAAGTTGCCGACCTGGTAGCCGCCTTCGCCGATATCCCACGGCTCAGCGATCAGCTTCACCTGCGACAGCACCGGATCCTGGTGGATGATGTCGAAGAAGGCGGCCAGCTTGTCGACGTCGTGCAGCTCACGCGCCAGCGTCGAGGCGAGGTCGAAGCGGAAGCCATCGACGTGCATCTCCAGCACCCAGTAGCGCAGCGAATCCATGATGAGCTTCAGCACCTGGGCATGGCGGACATTCAGGCTGTTGCCGGTGCCGGTATAGTCGAGATAGTTGCGCGGGTTTTCCTCGGATAGCCGGTAATAGGTCGTGTTGTCCAGGCCGCGCAGCGAGAGGGTCGGACCGAACTCGTCGCCCTCGCACGAGTGGTTGTAGACGACATCGAGGATGACTTCGATGCCGGCCGCGTGCAACGCCCGCACCATCTCCTTAAACTCGATCACCTCCGCGCCAGGCACCGCCGTCGCGGCGTAGCGCGGATTTGGCGCGAAATAGCCGAGCGTGTTGTAGCCCCAGTAGTTGCGCAGCCCGCGCCGGAACAGATGCAGCTCGTCGATCGCGGCATGCACTGGCAGCAGTTCGATCGCCGTCACCCCAAGCGCTGTCAGGTACTCCAGCGCCACCGGATGCGCCAATCCGGCGTAGGTACCACGCAGCGACTCCGGAATACCGGGATGCTGCTTCGTAAACCCCTTGACGTGCAGCTCGTAGATGATCGACTCGTTCCAGGGCACGTTGGGATGCGTGTCCCCTTCCCAATCAAAGGACGGAACGATCACCACGCTCTTCGGCACGAACGCGGCATCGTCGCGCTCATCGAACGAAGTATCAAGCGCGCCATCCCCCATGCGGTAGCCGAAGACCGGCCCGCGCCAGTCCAGCTCGCCAGCGATCGCGTGCGCGTACGGGACGATCAGCAGCTTGTTGCGGTTGAAGCGCAGCCCCTGCGACGGCACGTACGGCCCATCGACCCGGAAGCCATACTGCTGGCCCGGCCGCAAGCCAGGCAGCTCGCGATGCCAGGTATGCTGCCGCCCCTGCGTTAGCGGAATGCGCGTTTCGACGCCATCATCGAACAGGCACAGCTCCACCGCCGTCGCCCGCTCCGAGTAGACCGCGAAGTTGACCCCCCCGCCATCCCACGTCGCGCCCAATGGATGCGGCCTGCCTGGCAGGACCTCGCGCTTGCTTTCAGTCTGGAGGACGGTCCCATGCAGCAATCGAGATTCCTCAGCGTGTCGTAATGGTCGCAAATCGACGGTCGACACGAACGCGCTGCTCATGTCATCACACGGCGCGGTACATCGCACCCCCGACGCTTTACCAACGATATCTCAACTGTGTACCACGACCGTGCTCCATCAGTCTGTATTCACGCATGTGTGCCCGCGC
>NZ_JBKJPP010000213.1:0-7546 GCF_046595215.1 Lapillicoccus sp.
TGGCCGCGGGTACCCGTTGCCCTGGGTCGTGTATCGCTGGTTGCAGGGCAACGACGTGTGGGCGGCCGGTGTTGCCGACTCTGCGGACTTCGCCCACGATCTGGCGTCCTTCGTGGAAGCGCTCCGCTCGATGGACGCCGAAGGGCGAAGTTTCCAGGGCTCTGGCCGTGGCGGCCTGCTGACCAGCCAGGACGACTCCGTCGCCACCTGGCTCGGCCGCAGTCACGGCCTGATCGACGTGGACGCCCTGACGCGGTTGTGGGCACGACTCCGGCAGACACCCCGCGCAGAGGCACCCGACGTCTGGACCCATGGGGACCTGATGCCGGGGAACCTGCTGGCGAAAAATGGCCGGCTCTGCGCCGTGATCGACGTCGGGGGGCTGTCGCCAGCCGACCCGGCACTCGACGTGATGCCGGCGTGGAACCTCATGGGTCCAGGTGCCCGTCAGGCCTTTCGCGTGGCTCTGGATGTCGACGAGCACGAGTGGGAGCGCGGGAAGGGGTGGGCGTTCGCGCAGGCGATCGGGTGCCTGCCCTACTACCGCGACACGAACCCCGTGATGTCAGACATCGCGCGGCGCACCCTTCTGGCGCTGCTGACCGACGCAGACTAGCTCACCCGGATATGATCCGGCCGGGCGTGGGGCTGGGAAACAACCACGGCCCCTCGGCACCAGGTCGGCAGCCTCCGCCCACCCACAACCGACGATGAGGATGGCGCAGATGCCGGTTCAGCACCTCGAGTCGACGCGTCAACCAATCCACCAGATCCGCTGCAGCACAACGGCAGCCGTTCGATCACAGAGACAACGTCAGGAGATTCGCGACCTCAACCGTCAGAATGCGTGTCCACCTTTGCGTGGGGTCTGTTGATCACGGGTGGGCAGGCCCCGACTTTGTCTCTTGAGTTGGAGACGTGAGCACGTACCTTCGCCTGACCCCCGCTCTGCGGGACGTTCTCTCCTGTCTCCTCGACGCCTCCGAGGAGATCTGGGGTTTGCGCGTCTCACCGACATCGGGCCCGACCCACCGGGACCGTCTGCCCGCGTGCTGGAGCGACTCGAACGCGCGCAGTTCGTCTCCTCTCGGTGGGAGATGGACCAGGACAGACCTGGACCTCGGCGCCGGCTGTATGCGTTGACCCACGACGGGTGCTCCGTCTCACGCCGAAGCACGAACGCGCCCGGTACACCGAGGAATGGGAACGCAACGTGTCGAAGGCAGACGACGCCAGCACCGACTCGCCAGGGGTCGTGTGTGGCGCGCTGAGGGTCGCGCTCCGACGCCCGGACCGTCGGGCCGGTCATGCGCGGGCCGGCGGCGGGGGCCCCGGCACGACGGCGGGGGCACCGGCACGGCGGCGCTTCTCTGGCTCGGCCTTCCCGTCGTGGTGGCACTCGCCTTCGCCGGTCGGTCGTCGGGGCTCACGCATTGGCGGCTGGTCAGCTCGGCAGTCGTTGGGATCGGCGCGTCGGCCTACGTCTGATGGGTTCTCGGCGTTCAGCTCGACGCGGCCGATGCATCCACCCCTCCCGCGGCGGCTGCCAGCCACGGCGGGGCCGGGCTCGTCGTCCTGGGCCTGAGCATCGTGCTGGTCGTTGTCTCGGCCGTCGTCGGGTACGCACGAAGGCCCAACTGAGCGGTGCGACCGTGGGCACTCGAAGGACGTTGGCGGCCGCGGTCACCCGATCCGGAGCGCTCCGCCGGGTAGCGCGCATCAGTTCCACCATCAGCACCGACCAGAGGCCCGGGAGACCCAGCCGCTCGCGGAACCATTGGGACGGGGCGTCACCGTGCGCCTCCGGCCGGACGAGCTTCATCGCCCCGGACGTGTCGAGATAGATCACTCGCCGCTCACCAACGGCCTTTGGCGTACCGGTCCTCCAGGATCGCAACCAATCCGGCGGAGTCCGAAGCCGATACCTCGGACTCCGAGCACAACGGAAGCGCATCTCGTGCCGGGCGCAGTTCCCCTGACTCGATCAGCGCACTGAGAGGGTCAGGCACCGCCGGCCGATGATGGCCACCGGGAGTTGCGGGTGATCTCCACCCTTTCGCCCGTATCGACCCGCGCCGACACGTCGGCGGTGTGCTGGTTCAGTTCGCGAACGGGGGCCTGCCGCATGTGGCCAGTGTGCTGCACGTGCGTCAGACAAGCGCTTGGTGTGAAGGTAGCGAATCGGCCTAGTGGTGGCATGGTCTGCATGGACGTCGAGGGCCAACTCTCGAACGGATGCCAACCATGCAGCGCCCTTGGGGCGTCGCGACACGCCTAGTTGTGATCGTGCATCGACAGGAATCGTTGTGGTAGAGGCAGATCCGGGCCGCCGGCATCCAGCCATGACCCGGTGGCCACCTTGGCCATGGTGATCAGCTCGTCAGCGTGGCTGAAGTCCGCGGCGGACACCTTCAGGGGGCAGAGCGGCGGCAACACCTTGAGCTTGGCCGGCCCGGCATACCGAGCCACCTCGCCGATCAGCTGTTGCTGGCTCAGCAACGTCAGCGCCTGTAGGGCCACCCCCACAGCGGTGGTCGGCGGAGAGGGGAGTGCGCAAGGAAATCCGGTCGGCAGGAGGTAGACCTCGTCGGCTCCGCAGTCGATGGCGTGGCGGATGGCTGCGTGCTCAGCGATGCCACCGTCGATGAGCACCCGACCCTCCCGGCATACGGGCGGGAAGACACCCGGGATGGCGGCGCTGGCCACCACAGCCCTTGCCGCATCACCGCTGGAGATCAACACCTCCTTCCCGCTGCACAGGTCAGTGGCCACCAGGTGCAGGTCGACGCGCGCGTCGAGCAGGTCCCGGTAGCCCAGGTTGGACTCGACCAGGCGCCGCAGCGGCTCGGCGGTGAACAGCGATGGACGGATGCCAGCCGCCGCGAGGACACCACGCAGCGGTCGCAGGGCAAAGACGTCCTGGCGGCGCAGGGAACGCCAGAGCCCGGCGAGGTCGGCCAGTGCCGTGGCACTCATCCCGTGTCCGCCGACGAAGGCAGCGTTGATGGCCCCCGCTGACGTCCCGACCAGCAGGTCTGGCTCGACACCGCGTTCACCCAGGGCCTGCAGCATGCCGACCTGCACGGCGCCCAGACTGCCGCCGCCGGACAGGACGAACGCGGTGGTCATCGGTCAGCGCTTCCGGGCGAACCACAGCAGTGGTCGCTGGTCATACGTGGTGGCGAGCCGGCTGAGGGCGATGGCCGCCAGGAAGAGCCCGAAGTCCCTCAACGCGACGTCGTAGAACCCCGGGATGAGAAGAAGATTGACGATGATGCCGAAGAGCCAGGCGGTGACGACCGGTCCGCCGAGGCGGGGGTGGATGGCAACGACCACGCCGGCGATGATCTCGGTGACTCCGACGGCATACATCAGCTGGTGCGGGGTGAAGGGGAACGGGGCAGAGAGCACCGGGGCCAGATAGCGGTCCCAGTTGACCATCAGGTGAAAGAACTTGTCCAGGCCGAAGAGGATGGGCGCGACGGTGAACGCGGCCCGCAGGACCATGAATGCCTGTTCCGCTGGGTCCGCAGAGCGGATGCGGGCGACGAGGCCCTCCTCAGCTCTGGTCGCGGCAGCGGAGGTGGACTGGATGCTGGTCATGTCGATGGTGCCTTTCTCTTGTCGTGTCGGGAAATTCAGCGGAACCGGGACGGGAACTGGGCGATGATGCCAGCACTGAGCTGATCGGCCATCATGAGGATGTGGGCGTGGATGGCCTCGTAGTCGGTGACGCTGTTTGCGTACTGACCGTGCAGTTCGTGGGCGGCCTCAGCCAGTGTCTGGTCGAGGTGCTCCTTCATGTCGGCGCGAATGACGGCGACAGGCCAGGAGCGCGGGTTGGCGGCGGCCAGGAAGTCGGCGATGTCGTTGCCGTTGGCGTACCACCGGGTGTTGGCGGCGTTGAAGGCCGTGGTGTCGCCGGCCTTGGCGGCCTGCAGGATCTCGACGGCGATCGTGATGTGGCCGTGCAGCAGGAAGGTCAGTCGGTTGCCCGCTGCCGGGCCGTAGAACGGCTTGATCGAGTCGCCGATGTCGGCTTGGTTCTGGAGCAACCTGCCTGCAGTTGGGTCAAAGCCGGGTGACCCGACCGCGAACGCCACGATCGCCAACCTCGTCCACGTGATGTGATCCTCCCAGAGCTTGCGCATCTGGTCGTGGAGAGCGTTCTGAGCGGCGGTTCGTGGCGCCACGGTCGTGGGGTGCCCGTGCCTCCCTGCTGGCGTCGTGTCAGCTTGCGCGGGTGCGATCCGAGAGAGGAGCACGACACCCAGGAGAGCGCTCAGGATGAGCACCACCAACGGAATCGACTGCCGTCGGTGAACTCTGGTGTGGTTCATTACGGTTCCTTTCGGGCGACCAGCAGGGTTGCTGCGGCCGCGGCAACCACCTCCGCGGCGGAGGTGACGCGGCCGAGGACGACGGCGTCGGTGCGGGCGACATTGACCCAGCCGGGGGCCGGGCGGAGACTTCGTGTGGTCGAGAGGGTCATGACATGTTTGCGTCAACGCGGCGAGAGGTCTTACCGGATCTGAGCGAGGTCGGTAAGACCCGACCTACCTCACGACGCAAACCAGGTATGACGATCAATCACCTCGCGCCGAGCGGACACTGCTGTGCTGACGGGCCACCGGTCGACGTCATCACCTGGCGTCTGTGCAGACTGCTGGAGTCCGGATTCGCCCAGGACCTGGCTCGGCGGCTTGCGTCCACGCACGCCGTTGACATCCACGCCCTGCTCCAGCTGGTCGACCGCGGCTGCCCACCCGAGCTCGCTGCCAGGATCCTGTCGCCCATCCCGGCGCCGGGCGGCTCACCATGAGCATGGTCAGCGCGGACGACCGCGTGCCTCCAGAGCTCGATCTGACCGATGCCGAGCCGGAGAACTGGGTCGAGGCCCTCAGCACCCCCGGCCCGCGCCAGGAGCACGCCATGCAGCGGCTGCACAAGATGATGCTCAGGGCCTCGCGCCATCAGGTCCGACGGATGCGCTCGGCCGTTGCCGGGTTTGACAACGAACGCCTCGAGGAGATCGCCAACCAAGCGGCCGATGAGGCGATGATGGCCGTGCTGGCCAAGCTGTCCACCTTCGAGGGGCGCAGCCGATTCACCACCTGGGCCTACAAGTTCGCCATCCTCCAGTCCGCCACGGAGGTGCGCCGATACGCCTGGCAGCACCGCGAGGTCGAGCTCAAGGACCTCGCACTCGTCGAAGAACGCGGCCCGTCGCCGAGCAGCTATGCCGAAGCCGCGGACCTGGCCACGGCGGTCGCCTGCGCGATCGACGTGGCCCTGACACCACACCAGCGACGGATCACCGTCGCGCTGCTCATCGACGATGTCCCGATCGACGTGCTCGCCCAGCGGCTGGGCACGAACCGCAACGCCCTCTACAAGACCGTGCACGACGCACGGACCCGCTTGCGCACTCACCTGATCGCCTCTGGCCATCTGGCCACCCCACACCCGCAGGCAGGCACATCATGAGCCAAGCCCACCCGCCACTCAGCGCACAGGCCACGCGACGCCTGACCCGTGACACGGAGCCGTACCTGTCCTGCGACGACTGTTTCGACCAGGTCGACGGCTACGTCGAAGCCCTGCTGGCCGACCCCGACCACGATCTGCCGGCGATGCGCACGCACCTGGCAGGCTGCACCGCCTGCGCCGAGGAAGCGCGGTCCCTCATTATGCTGGTTGCCGAGCAGGACGGCCTCGATCCGGCATCCGCAGGGAGGCGGCTCGGGGCCGAGTGATCGTCTGTGGATGGGTGGCCCGTCGGCGGCGAGCATCGTATGCCGAGTCGCCACCACGCTGTCGGTCCTGCTCCTGTCGGTCTCGGCCACCCAACTGCTGCAGTTCTCCCGCTCCGCGGAAGCCCTGAAGGAGGCCAGGTCGGGGTCGACACTGGCCACCATGGGAGCTGGGATGCTGGTGCTCGGTGGCCACGGCTAGGTTCTCGACCGGCGGGCCGTTCGGGGCGGCGCCGGGGCTCGCGCCGTCGTCGCGTTCGCTGTCCTGCCAGTGCTGTGGCCATCCTAAGTCCTGTTCGTCCTGTTCGTCCTGTGGTGCGACGCGCGTTGAACGCAGCCGCGCCGGCTCGGCACCAGCCTGCACGGTGCCGAGCTCGGTCCCCTTTCGCACCGCCGCCGAGCGCCACGACCGACCTGCAGGGCCTGCTGATGACGCCCGCGGTTCCTGGGCCGTCGGAGGCTACGTCGGGGACGCGTACCAGGCGCTCAACAGGGCGAATCCGTCGTCGAGACCGACGTGCGGCGCCCAGTCCAGGGCCTCGTGCGTGTGTCGCTGGTCGAACCAGTGCGCCGTCGCGAGCTGTTCAACGAGGAAGCGGGTCAGCGGCGGAGTGTCGCGTCGACCGGTGAGTGCCCAGACGCACTCGGCGGCCCCGCCGGCCAGCCACGCTGCCGGGAAAGGCACCCGACCCCGCGGCCCGGGAACGGCAGCCGCCCGGCACAGCCGGGCCAGCACCTCCTGGACCGGGCGCGGTTCACCGTTGGAGACGATCAGCGACTCTCCGTGCACGGCGCCACAGGCGGCGACCGCCGCGGCCAGGGCGGCGACGGCGTTGTCGACGTAGGTCGTGTCGATGAGGGCTGCACCGGAGCCGATGAGCAGCAGGCGTCCGGCCCGCGCGCGCGCCACGATCCGGCCGACCAGCTGGGTGTCGCCCGGGCCCCACACCAGGTGCGGGCGCACGACGAGCACGGCCAGCCCAGGTGAGTCCGCCGCCAGTGCGTCCAGCTCCGCGATGGCCTTGGACCGGGCGTAGTGACCACGCGCCCGCGCCGGGTCCGCCGGCTCGGCGCCGGCGCCGACCAGCGCTCGTCCGCCGTGCGCGACGGACGGTGTCGAGACGTGGACGAGCCGGGGGACGCGAGCGGCCCGGCAGGCGTCGATGACGTTGCGGGTCCCGTCGATGTTGACGCGCACGTAGTCAGCCCAGCGGCCTGTCACGTCGACCTTGGCGGCCAGGTGGACGACGGCGTCCTGACCGGTCGTGGCCCGCCGCACGACGGCCGGGTCGGCGATGTCACCGAGCACCTCACGGCAGGGTAGACCCGCGGGCCGGCGTTGGAGGACGCTCACCTCGTGCCCCTTCGCGAGCAGCACCTCTGCCGCGGCTCGGCCCAGCATGCTGGTGGCGCCGGTGAGCAGCACCTTCACGGGATGCGGGGCCGGAGAATGCGCCGTCGACCGGAGCCCGCGAGGACCCTGGTCGCCCATCGCGCGAGCTCCTGCCGGTCGATCTTCGAGGCATGACGGATGTCCAGCGGCATCCTCCCCCGGACCAGTACTGCCGCGACCTCGACTCCGGCGACAGCGCGCACCGCGTCGACCAGATCCTGCTCGGCCAGCACGTCGATGCGGGGTGCCCGAGCGGGGAGGAAGGACCAGCGCGCTCGCTCCCGGACGACGGGCGCGACGACCACGACGACCACGACGACCTGGGTCCCGGGCGGACCGACTCCCACGACGGCAGCGGCACGCACCGCGTCGAGGGTCTCGACGCGCTGCTCGATGCCGA
>NZ_JBKJPP010000065.1:0-13110 GCF_046595215.1 Lapillicoccus sp.
GAGGTGGGAGGTGCTGGCGCCGAGGCGACCCGCGAGCGCGGTCGCGCTGTTGACGGCAATGACGAGCAGTGAGGTGCCGACGGCGACCGGAATGGGGTAGTCGAGCGCGAGGACGAGGGCGGGGACCAGGACGAACCCGCCGCCGACCCCGAAGAAACCCGTGAGGAGGCCGACGGCGGTGGCCGTCAGGATGACCTTGACGACGCGGGGGCAGGCGCAGGTCAGCGGCCGGAGGGTGAGCATCGGCTCCGTCGTGGGGTCCGGCTGCGTCGCCCCGTCATCGGGTCCGCTCCCCATGGACTTGCGCAGCATGAGGTAGGCCACCAGCAGCATCAGGCCGGCAAAGGCGGTGAGGAGGACCTGCGGGGGGACCCGGGCCGACAAGGCGGTGCCGCCGAGAGACCCGGCGGTGCCGAGGGCTCCGAAGAGCAGCCCCTGCCCGAGGCGGACCCGGCCCTGTCGGGCGTGGGGGGCCGCGGCGATCAGGGAGGTCGCCCCGACGATGATCAGGGAGCTGGTGGTGGCGGTGCGGGCGTCCTGGCCGAGCGCGTACACCAGGGCGGGCACCGTGAGGATGGACCCGCCACCGCCGAGGGCTCCGAGGGACAGGCCGACGAGGATGCCGAGCGTGATGGCGAGCAAGGACACGTGCGGTTCTCCTCAAGCCCCGGTTGGGGCGAGTGGTGGGGCGAGTGGTGGGGCGAGCGGAGGGGGGAGGTGGCTGGGGCGGTGGTGGCGCCGGTCAGCGACGACCGAGGAGGCGGCGAAGGAATGAGCCGCCTCCGGCGTGCTGCTCGGCGGCGTGGCCGGGGCAGCGATCGCGGGCGGGGACGCCCTGCATGACCTGGTCCACGTGCTGGCCGCAGCCGGCCCAGGTGGTCTTGCCGCAGGTCCTGCAGGTGGCGGGACGGCACATGGTGGTGCTCCTTCACGGTGCTGGGGGTGGTGGGGGTGGTGGCGCTGGTGCTCGTGCTGATGGGTCAGGCTGACGGGACGAGGCGCAGTCCGGAGGCGCCCGCGTGCTCGTCGAAGCCGTCGTCGACAGCCACCACGGGGGTGCCGTGAGCCGCCAGGACCGAGGCGGCGATCGAGGCGCGGTAGCCGCTGGCGCAGTGCACCCAGACCTCGCCGGACGGGATCTCGCCAAGGCGCGTCAGCAGCTCGTGCAGGGGGATGTGGGTCGCCCCGTCGAGGTGACCAGCTCTCCACTCGGCATCGCGACGAACGTCGAGGACCCTCACCTCGCGGTGGTGGCGGACCTGTCCCAGGTCGGCGAACGCAGCCCGGGCGAAGCTGCCGAGTGGCGAGTCCGTCCAGTCCTGCGGAGAGCCGGTGGCCGAGCCTTCGAGCTGGTCGATGCCGATCCGGACGAGCTCGCGCTGCGCGAGGGCGACCTGCTCCGGAGACTCGCCGAGGAGCGTGAGCGGGGTGCCCCAGGGGATGAGCCAGCCGAGGTAGGTGGCGAACTCGCCGTCGAGACCGAGGTTGAGGGTGCGAGTCACATGCCCCGCGGCGAAGGCGCTGCGGCTGCGCAGGTCCACGACCCACTCCCCGTCCCGCAGGCGGCGGGCAAGGACAGCCCGGTCAGCGGTCTCGGGAGCGTCGAGGTCGGGTGCGGCCGGCCCGGCGCTGTTGGCCGGACCCATGTGGGCGTAGTAGGCGGGGTAGGCGTCGAGACCGGTGAGGGTGTCGGCGACCCACCGCTCCTCGTCGTCGGTCAGCACGGGGTTGGTGTGCTTCTCGCGCCCGATGGTCGACTCGGTGGCCTCCCCGGTGGACCCGGACGAGCAGAAGCTGCCGAAGCCGTGGGTGGGCAGCACCTCGGTCTGTTCGGGCAGCTCAGCTGCGAGGCGATGCGCGGAGGCGTACTGGTGGTGGGCCAGGTCGTCGGTGTGGTCAGGGCCGAGTAGGTCGGGACGGCCGGTGGCGCCGAAGAGGAGCGAACCACCGGTGAAGACGCCGACCGGCTCGCCGTCGGCCTCCACGGCATACGCAAGGTGGGTGAAGGTGTGGCCCGGGGTGGCGATGACACGCACCCGCATCGACGGGGAGACCTCGACGACGTCGCCGTCACTGACCGGCGTGCGCGCGAAGGAGACATCGTCGGCGGCGTTGACGAGGTATTCCGCACCCGTCGCCCTGGCGAGGGCGAGCCCGCCGGTGACGTAGTCGTTGTGGATGTGGGTCTCGAGGACGTGGGTGATCCTCACCCCGGCCTGCTCGGCCAGGGCCAGGACGCGGTCGATGTCGCGCTGCGGGTCGACGACGATCGCGACCTGCCCGTCGTGGGCGAGGTAGCTGCGGTCGCCGAGGGTGGGCGTCTCTACGGGGACGATGGTGACCATGTTGTGGGGTCCTTCCCTGGGTTCTGGTTGCACGGGCTCGTAGGCCGGGCCGGTGGTCATGCGAGGGTGAGGAAGAGCTTCTCCATCGTGGCCTGATCCTCGGCGTTGACGCCTTCGGGGCCGGCGAAGCACTGCCTCATGCCGGACGAGACGATGGCGAACCCGGCCCGGTCCAGGGCGCGGTTGACGGCGGCGAGCTGGGTGACGACGTCCTTGCAGTCGCGGCCCTCCTCGATGAGGCGGATCACTCCGCCGATCTGGCCCTGCGCGCGTCGGAGTCGGTTGACGACTGGGGTCATGTCCTGGGTGTCGAGGGTGACCATGGGGTTCAGGCGTTGCTGGGCGAGAGGCTCGTGAGCGCAGCGGTGAGCCGGGTTCCTGCCTCTGCTGCGACACCAGCCAGGGCGTCGTTTGCGGTGAGTTCGACCATGGTCTTGGGGTCCATCGCCTCGACGACCGTGTGGTGCTCGTCGAGGGTCCGCACGACGACGTTGCAGGGCAGGAGGACGCCGACGGAGGGCTCGGCCTGGAGTGCGGCGTGGGCGAGCGGCGGGCGGCAGGCCCCGAGGATGATCTGGGACGGCACGTCGACATCGAGCTTTGCCTTGAGGGTGGCCTTGATGTCGATCTCGGTGAGAATGCCGAAGCCCTGGTCGGCGAGTGCCGCACGGGTGGCGTCGAGGGCCTGCTCGAAGCCCTGCTCGAGGGTGGTGCTGAGGACATAGCTCATGACTTCTCCTTGGGTGGGGCGGGTTCCGGGCGGCGACGCCTCCCGGGCACAGTGATGTCTCCCGGGCACAGTGACGTGCTGTCAGGCCGGCGCGGGGCTCTGCTGCTGGTCGGCGACCTGGGTGCGGACGAGGTCCATGTCGAGGCCGCGAACGTCCTTGATGACCTCCTCGAGAGCAGCGCCCGGCAGGGCGCCCGGCTGGCTGAACACGAGGATGCCGTCCCGGAAGGCCATCAGGGTGGGGATCGACGTGATGGAGGCGGCACCGGCGAGCGCCCGCTCCGCCTCGGTGTCGACCTTGCCGAAGACGATGTCGGGGTGGGTGCTCGAGGCGGTCTCGAAGACCGGGGCGAACGTCCGGCACGGGCCGCACCAGGTGGCCCAGAAGTCGACGAGGACGATGCCCTCGTCGAGGATGGTCTGCTCGAAGTTTGCGGCGGTCAGGGCACGTGTCGTCATGGTTGTCTTTCGTTGGGATGCGAATGAGTGTATACCTACTGGGGTATCAGATATACCTACTGGGGTACTCAGCAATCGGCGTGGTCAGAACATTCCCGACCGCGGTGACGGGATCCAACCTGATGGAGGAGACATGACGGGTCCGATGGAGACGAGGGACGAGAGAGCCTCTGACCGCCTCCCGCCATGGACCTCGGTCCTTGCCGTCGTTGCTCACCCGGACGATGAGTCCTTCGGGCTCGGCGGGGTGCTCGATGCCTTCTCCCGGGGCGGAGCAGCCGTCGACGTGCTCTGTCTCACGCACGGGGAGGCGTCCACCCTGCATGGGGTCGAGGGGGATCTGTTGGCGGTCAGGGAGTCCGAGCTCACGGCCGCCGCCGACCTCCTTGGCGTGTCACACGCCTGGTTGCGCAACCATCGCGACGGAGCGCTGGGGGAGGTCGATCCGGAGATCCTCACCGGCGCCGTGCTCGCCGTGGCGCGGGAGGCGGTCCCCCAGGGCCTGCTGGTGTTCGACACCACCGGCATCACCGGACATCCGGATCATGTGGCGGCATCGGCAGCGGCGGTGCGCGCTTCCGAGGCCCTGGACATCCCGGTGCTGGGCTGGACGGTGCCCACATCCGTCGCAGCGCAGCTCAACCGCGAGCTCGGCTCCAGCTTTGTCGGGCGTCCCCCGGAGGAGATCGACCTGCAGGTCACGGTGGACCGCTCCCGACAGCTGTCGGCCAGCCGGGCCCACGCCAGCCAGGCCCTTCCGGAGAGCGTCCTCTGGCGGCGGTTGGAGCTGCTGGGGGACACCGAGTCGCTCAGGTGGCTGCGCGGGGGAGCCGATCCAGCGGCGTGAGGCAGACGGGCGGCACGTCGAACCAGAGCAGTGCGGGAGGCAGGTCGTCGAGGCAGGTGTGCCTGTGGGTGTCGTGGGCGGGGGCTCCCTGTGACAGGGTCGCGACGAGTGGCGGGGTCTGCACGAGTGGCAGGGTCGCGACGAGCTGGCGGGCGAGGTCGAGGCAGGTCTGCAGGCTGGGGGCGGACGCCCGCGCTCCCTGAGCCGGATAGGTCATCGCCCCGGAGTCGTCCCAGTGGATGTCGGCCAACCGGACGGGCGGCTCCCCTCTACCCAGCCGGTGGTGCCACAGCCCGGTCGCGGGATCGAACCGGTAGTCGCCCAGCAGCCGGTGGCCGTGGCGTGCGACGAAGTCGACCGCGTCGATGATGTGG
Organism: Lapillicoccus sp.; assembly: GCF_046595215.1. NCBI lineage: Bacteria > Bacillati > Actinomycetota > Actinomycetes > Micrococcales > Intrasporangiaceae > Lapillicoccus > Lapillicoccus sp. Next base: position 4,756 of record NZ_JBKJPP010000065.1, read on the forward strand.
TCGACGACCTCGTCGGCGACGAAGTAGTTGAGATTGACGCGGACCCAGCCAGGTTTGAGGCCCTCGCACCCGGAGTCGGCCGCTCGCTGGTAGACGCGGGAGTGATCGGCGTCGATCCCCAGGAGCTCGTGCCCGTACGGACCCGCGCACGAGCACCCACCGCGGGACTGGATGCCGAACAGGTCGCCCAGCAGGGCCACCACGAGATTGTGGTGGAGCGCGAGCCCGCTGGGGGCTCGGACCAGGAAGGAGATGATGGCCAGTCGATCGGCCTCGACGTCGCCGAGGACCTCGATGGCCGGGTTGGCGCGCCACCGCTCGAGTGCCCTGCCGAGCAGCTGTTCCTCGCGACGCCGGATGGCCTTGACGCCGACGGCGTCCTTGAGCTGGAAGACGAGCCCGGCCCGGATCGACCCGATGATGGCGGGCGTGCCGCCCTCCTCGCGGCGCTCGACGTCGCGCACGTAGGCGTGCTCGGTCGGGGTGACGAAGGTGACCGTCCCACCGCCGGGCACGACCGGCACGGTGTTGGTCACCACGTGGCGACGGACGGCCAGGACCCCCGGAGTCTCAGGGCCGCCGATGAACTTGTGGGGGCTGAGGAAAACCGCATCCTTGGCTGCCTCGGGGTTCGGGGGCCCTGCGGTGCTGCGGCGTCCGTCCATGGCGATGTCGACATAGGGGCCTGCGGCGGCGAAGTCCCAGAAGGCCAGGGCGCCGTGCTGGTGCAGCAGGACGGTGATCGGGTCGGTGTCGGACAGGATGCCGGTGACATTGCTCGCTGCGGAGAACGAGCCGATCCGCAGCGGCCGTGCGGCGTATCGCAGGAGCTCCTCGGCCAGGTGCGAGGTGTCGATGTGCCCGTGGGCGTCGGCGCGGATCCGGACGACGTCGGCGATCGTCTCCCGCCAGGAGATCTCGTTCGAGTGGTGCTCGAACGGCCCGACGAAGACGACCGGCCGCTGGTCGGCGGGAATGTGTGAGGCGAGTGACCATTGTCTGTCGAGGTCGGACGGGATCCTCAGGTTGAGGATCCCCACGAGCTTGTCGACTGCGGCCGTGGCTCCCGAACCACAGAAGATCACCGCCGTGTCGTCGTCCGCGCCGATCGAGCCCCTGATGACCTGGCGCGCCTCCTCGCGGAGCCTGGTGGTCTGCAGGCCGGTCCCGCTGGCCTCGGTGTGCGTGTTGGCGTAGGTGGGCAGCACCATTGCACGCAGGTAGTCCTCGATGAAGGTCAGGGACCGACCCGAGGCGGTGTAGTCGGCATAGATGACCCGGCGTGGCCCGTAGGGCCCGTCCAGCACGTGGTCGGAGCCGATGACCCCGGCGCTGATGCCGGTCATGAGTGCCGATGGACCCGACGGATCCCGACCGTGCGCGTCAGGCATCTCTTCACCTCGTCGTTCGGGGGCGGGCACGATCAGATGAAGAGTAGCTGGGCGCCCTCGGTCTTCTCGATGAAGTCGCTGGCGCTGATGATGCCCTCGACGTCGTCGTAGAGATCCTCCTCGCTGAGGTGGTTCATGTCGGCCGACATCCGGCAGGCCCAGAGGTGGCCGCCGGAGGCGACGATCTGCTCGAGGAAGTCGGGGACCTCGGGCACATCGAGCGCGGCGATCGACTTCCTCAGCCGGGAGGTGGCCATTGCCGTCATCCCCGGCAGGCCTCCCAAGCCCTGGGGCAGGTGCGTCGCGGTGTTGCCCAGCATGGTCATCTTGAGGTCGCCCATCGTCTTCTTGTTGATCATGTCGAAGCCCCAGAAGGTGAAGAACAGATGGGTCTCGACCCCCTCGCCGAGGGCGGCGTTGGCCATGATCAGGCCGGGGTAGGCCATGTCCAGGCTTCCCTTGGAGCAGATGATGGCGAGCTTGCGACCTGTTTGCACGTCCTCGAACGACGGGACGAGGGGGGCAGCCTGTGGGGTGGTGGTGGTCATGATGGGGTCTCCTTCGGTGTCAGACGCAGCCGCGCGGTTTGGGCAGACCGGCGATGTAGGCCATCTTCTTGGCCGGCTTCTGAGGGAAGAGCCGGAACAGGGTCTTGGTCGGGATGGCGCCCACGACGCTGACGCGGCGCAGCGTGGGGGTCTCACCCTTGACGGCGAAGTCCTGGCGCAGGAACCGGATGGCTTCCCAGTGCTCGTCGCTCAGGTCGATGCCGATCTGAGCGGCGAGGGTCGTGCCCAGCGGCTCGTCCCACTCGGCATACTCGGTCATGAAGCCCTCGGCGTCGACGGCGACCTGGTGGCCTCCGATGGTCGTGACAGGCATGGCACTCACTCCTGGTTCTTTCTGACGTCTTGCGTGGACTTGCCGAGCATCGACATGTGCGACGGCAACGGCATCGGGCGACCCGGCAGGAGGACGTTCCAGTAGATCCAACGGAACGCCAGCTTGCCGAGGTGGTTGGCCCGGGTCTCCTTGAGCAGGTCCATCGGCCCGATGACGGGCAGCGGGAACTTGCCGGGCAGGGGCTCGGTGTCGTAGTTGAAGTCGATGAGCAGCCCCTTGTGGTCCCCGGACTCGATGAAGCAGTTCGTGTGGCCGTCGAAGGTGTGGGTCATCGGCTTCCCGGCCACGAGCTCGAGGAAGTTGTCGGCGAAGATCTCGACCGAGAAGTGGGCGACGGACCCGGCCTTGGACGCGGGGATGTCCGAGGCGTCACCGACGGCGAAGATGTTGGCGTGGGCGGTGGAGAGCAGCGTGTGCCTGTCGACGGGCACGTAGTTCAGCTCGTCCCCGAGCCCGGACCGAGCGACGAAGTCGGCGCCCATGTTCAGGGGGACGGTGACGAGCAGGTCGAACGGGACCTCTCGCTCGTCGTAGGAGACCAGGGTCTTCCGCTCGGAGTCGATGTGCTCGACGAGGAAGTCCGCCTCGACGGCGATCTTGCGGTCGTCGAGCATCGACCCGAGGTGCGCCGAGGCGATCGGTTTGGTGAAGGCACCCGGCAGGGGGGTGACGAAGACCAGTTCCACCCGGTCGCGCAGTCCCTGCTCGCGCAGCCACGCCTCCGCCAGGAAGGTGAACTCCAACGGCGCCACCGGGCACTTGATGGGCATGTCGGTGATGTGGACGACGAGCCGGCCGTGGTCGAACTCTGCCAGGGCGTCGCGCAGGGCCAACGCCCCGTCGTAGGTGTAGAAGTCGAATATGCTGAGGCGCCACTCCGCCCCGAGCATTCCGGGCGTCTGGTCGGGACGCGGCGAGGTGCCTGAGGCGATGACGAGGTAGTCGTAGGTCAGCTCCCGGCCGTCGGCGAGCACGACGTGGTTCGTCTCAGGGCGGACGACGTCCACGTCGCCGATGACGAAGTCGACCCCGTCGGGGAGGAAGACGTGCCGTGCGCGGGTGACCTGCTTCTCCGCGTAGGTGCCGAAGGGGAGGAACAGGTAGCCGGGCTGGTAGTGGTGCTGGTCGTCGCGGTCGACGACGGTGATGTCCCAGTCGTCGCTCGACAGACGGTGCCGGAGCCGGTTGACGATCATCGTGCCGGCGGTGCCGGCCCCCAGGACCAGCAGGCGCTTCTTCACGGTGGACTCCCTCTCGTGGTGTCTTCACCTCGACACTACGAAGCCGTCAGGTGCCACGTCAGGGGCGAAGGTCCCGGCGTTCCGGCAGCCCCAACGGCTGTTATTATTTGCGTATGCATGCAGAGAGTGGAGAGGCGGGCGGGCTGCCGATCGAGCAGGCCGAGCTGGCGGTCGAGGTGTTCCGGATGCTGTCTGACGCCACTCGGGTCCGGCTCCTGTGGGCCGTGATCGATGAGGAGATGGCGGTCAACGAGCTGGCTGAGCGACTCGGCAAGCCAGCGCCGTCGGTGTCCCAGCACCTGGCCAAGCTGCGGATGGCCCGGTTGGTGCGGACCCGACGGGAGGGGACCCAGGTCTTCTACCGGGTGGAGAACGAGCACGTGGCGCAACTGGTCCGTGATGCCGTGTACAACGCGGAGCACGCCGGTCCCGATCTCCCCAAGCATCACGCGGACCGCGACCGCTCGCGACCATCGCCCCTTCCTTCTGGCAGGAGACGCACATGACTCACCCCCAGCCCGAATCCGGTCACGGGCACCACCCCGGGGGCCACGACCATGAGGACGAGCACAAGCACGAGCACGACCACGCAGGCGGGCTCAAGGGGTTCGTGCTGTCGATCTTCCGCCCCCACAGCCACGACGCGGCGGACTCGGTGGACGCGGCGCTCGAGGCCAGCAGCGAGGGAATCCGGGCGGTCAAGATCAGCCTCGTCGGGCTCGGTGTCACGGCGCTCCTGCAGCTGGCGGTGGTGCTGGTCACCGGGTCCGTGGCGCTGCTCGCGGACACCATCCACAACTTCTCCGACGCGCTGACCGCGATACCGCTGTGGATTGCGTTCGTCCTCAGCCGCCGCGCGGCAAACCGGCGCTACACCTACGGGTACGGCCGGGCCGAGGACCTGGCCGGGGTGTTCATCGTCGCCATGATCGCGTTGTCGTCCATTGTCGCGGCATACGCGTCGATCCGGCGGCTGGTGGACCCGCAGCCCCTCACGTACCCGTGGATCGTGCTCGCGGCGGGTCTGATCGGTTTCGCCGGCAACGAGCTCGTGGCGACCTACCGGATCCGGGTCGGCACCCGGATCGGCTCCGCAGCCCTGGTCGCCGACGGGCTACACGCTCGCACCGACGGGTTCACCTCGCTGGCCGTGGTCTTCGGGGCGATCGGGGTGATGCTCGGCTTCCCGCTGGCCGACCCCCTCGTCGGACTGCTCATCACCGTGGCCATCCTGGCCGTCCTGCGCGGTGCGGCCCGGGACATCTACCGTCGGCTGATGGACGCGGTCGACCCTGACCTGGTCGACGCTGCCGAGGCAGCCCTGCGCGAGGTGCCCGGGGTCCGCAGCGTCGACAGCGTCCGGTTGCGCTGGATCGGGCACCGGATGCGGGCCGAGACCGAGCTCACGGTCGACAACACTCTCAGTGTCGTGCAGGCCCACGCCATCGCAGACGTGGCACAGCACCAGCTGATGCACCGCGTCCCGCGCCTGGATGACGCCACGGTGCACGTCAACCCCAGCACCCAGCCCGGCGTCGACCATCACGCCGCCACCGGCCACCACCGGCCGTAGGCGCAAGGTTTTCTCAAGGTCGACCTCGAATACTCGCCGATGCAGCGATGTCCGGTCTGTACCGGGATCCGAGATCGGTGCTCGTCAGCTGCCGCTGACGGTTGAGCCGGGGAGATCCCGGCCAAGGGAGGGGACCACCATGACCACACATCAGAGCCGGCGGCACTACGGTGCAGCCCTCGTCGCGACCGCGCTGGTCGTGGTTGGTCTGCCATTGGCCGCTACGTCGGCCTCGGCGTTGCTGGACCCCAACGTGGGGCCGTCAGCGCCGCACTCGATTACCACGTTCCCGGCGCGCGACTTCGTCAACATCGCAGGCTACGCCAGCTCGGACGTGCTCACCGTCGAGGTCTGGCGTGGCGGCTTCAAGGTCGGGACCACCCTGCCCTTCTCCCCCAGCATCGCCGACCCGAAGGCCCCGGGCACCTTCATGGAGGATGTCAACCACCTGGGTGAACCCTGCTGGAGCGGCGTCACACCGGACATCCGGGGCGATGACGTGGTCAAGGTGCTGACCTCGGCGACCACGGGGGACCAGGCACCCATCGCCAACGTCACCGTCACCTCGCCGGTGGCGGAGACCGCTCTCAACAGCGGCACGGTTGTCATGACCGGAACCGCGGTCAACGCTGCCGGCGGGCAGATCCCGATCGCCCAGGTCGAGGCGCGGATCGTGGCCAATAAGCAGCTCTTCTCGAACGGGAGGCGCACCCTTCGCACCGGCGTGAAGGGTGACGGCATCCTCGTCTACGACAGCCCCACGGCGACCACCTGGACCGCGACCTTCACCGGATTGAACACGATTGCTCCCGACGGCGTGAGGGATGCCGACAAGGCGGTGAAACAGAGCGAGAGCAGGGGTATGTGGCTCGGGCGCAACCCGGGGGCCTTCAACGAGACGACCATCCATGAGTTCGGCGCGACCGGTGGTCCTGCAGCGGGGTGCACCGCGCCGCTGGCGAAAGGCCCGTCCGTCCCGGTCATGACGGCGGCCACGGACACTGGCGTCTCGGCCTCGGACAGCATCACGAGGATCGCCTCACCCACTTTCGTCGGCGTCGCCGGCCTGGCAACGGCGACCAGCGTCAACCTCTACGTCGACGGCGTGGTCAACGGCACCGCGACGGTCGTTGCGGGCGGTTACTCGCTCACCCCGGCCACCCCCCTGGCAGACGGAATCCACACGATCACGGCCGGGGAGACCTCCCCGGGCAGCCCCGAGACGTTGTCCACCGGATCCCTGCCGGTCACCATTGACACCGTGGCTCCCGTGGCGCCCGCGGTGACGGGCACGTCCCCCGCCTCGCAGGGTGGCTCGGTCACGCCGTCGGTCAAGGGCACCGCGGAAGCCGGGTCGATGGTCAGCGTGTACACCGACCCAGCCTGCGGGCCCCCGGCGGTGGTCAGCGGCAGCGCGGCCAGCTTCACCTCCCCCGGCGTCAGTGCTCCTGTCGCCGCCGGCTCGAGCGCGAGCTTCTTCGCCACGGCGACCGACGTTGCCGGCAACGTGTCCACGTGTTCGACCACCTCGGCCAGGTACGCGGTCGTGGCCTTCACCGGGACCGCCCCGACCCGGGTGCTGGACACGAGGGTCCCCATCGGCGCACCCACGGCGGCGAAGCTGGGCGCCGGGGCCACCATGACCCTGGCCGTGCCCGGCCTGCCCGCCGGGGCAACAGCCGTTGCGCTGAACGTCACCGTCACCAACCCCACCGCCGACAGCTACCTGAGCGTCTACCCCGGTGGGAGCGGGCAGCCCAACGCGTCCAACCTCAACTATGTCGCCGGGCAGACCATCCCCAACATGGTCGTGGTCCCCCTCGGACCCGGCAACACCGTCACCCTCTTCAACGCGGCCGGGACAGTCCACCTCATCGCCGACCTCGTCGGCTACTACGCCCCCGGCACCGGAGCGGGCTTCACCGGTACCGGCCCACTCCGGGTGCTGGACACCCGGATCGGGACCGGCGCACCCACCGCCCCCCTCGGCGCCGGGGCCACCATGACCCTGACCGTGCCCGGCCTGCCCGCCGGGGCAACAGCCGTCGCCATGAACGTCACCGTCACCAACCCCACCACCGCCAGCTACCTGAGCGTCTACCCCGGTGGGAGCGCGCAGCCCAACGCGTCCAACCTCAACTATGTCGCCGGGCAGACCATCCCCAACATGGTCATCGTCCCCCTCGGACCCGGCAACACGGTCACCCTCTTCAACGCGGCCGGGACCGTCGACGTCATCGCCGACCTGGTCGGCTCCTACGCCCCCGGCACCGGCGCCGGCTTCACCGGCACCACCCCCACCCGGGTCCTGGACACGAGGGTCCCCATCGGCGCACCCACGGCGGCGAAGCTCGGCGCCGGGGCCACCATGACCCTGACCGTGCCCAACCTGCCTGCCGGGGCAACAGCCGTTGCGCTGAACGTCACCGTCACCAACCCCAGCGCCGGCAGCTACCTGAGCGTCTACCCCGGTGGGAGCGCGCAGCCCAACGCGTCCAACCTCAACTATGTCGCCGGGGAGACCATCCCCAACATGGTCATCGTCCCCGTCGGACCCGGCGGCACCGTCACCCTCTTCAACGCGGCCGGGCTCGTCCACGTCATCGCCGACCTCGTTGGTTACTACAACTGACCAGCGTGGAACCTCACCGTGCCCGGGCACCTGGAACGAGGTCCAGGTGCCCGGGCATCTGGAACGAGGTCAGCCTCTCGGCGGCGCGGGGCCGAGCGGGCCTGCGAGCCGACCCTAAGGTCCCGTGATCGGCGGGTCCGATCGGGAGGAGGCAGAGCGTGACGAGGACGCCGACCATGAAGAGGTCACGAAGTGCGCCAACCTGTTCCGGCTGGAGCAGTGCCCCCCAAGCCGTTCGCGACGTACCAGGTCCCGGCCGCAGCGGTCCACAGTGGCCATCGGCGGCCCGGAGTCAGGAGGTCTTGGATGGCCGTCGCGACCAACAGATTCGAGCTGTAATAGGGGTAGGTCTGGGGGTCGAGATGGAGTCGGGCCGCCACGACGGCCAGCGGGAAGGACGCCCAACGACCCCGTCGGACACAGACGATCGCCATGACGATCCCCAGGATCGCCTGGGCAGGTCGATCCCATGACGGGGTGTTGGCGGTGTGCACTCCGAGGGCGTGCAGGGCGGAGTCGTCCACGTTCTCGATGGTGAAACGGCTCAGGGCGAGCGTCATCGGGTCGGCCAGGACAAGGGGAGCCACGCCCCGGCGACACCGAGAGCGGTCAGCA
>NZ_JBKJPP010000058.1:0-17192 GCF_046595215.1 Lapillicoccus sp.
GGTCGCTCCTCGCGAGGGGCTGCGCCCCACATCTGCTCAGGAGTCCCGGGTGAGCGGGGAGCGAGCGGCCAAAACCCACCCGCGATCGCAGCAACAGGCAGAGCTGCTCGCCCACGCCGGCCTTGCCCCCCTGTAAGTGCGTTCGGCGGCCACCCTCTGCCTGGTGGTCGACGCAGGCCGAGGCGGTTCGGGGAGGGCGCCCCGGGTGGCGCTGATCCGTGCACCGGGTTCACCCGGTGATGACCACGACGACCGTGACGTTGTCCCGGCCGCCGTGCTCGACGGCCCGTGCGACGAGGGTGTCAGCCACGTCCTGCGGGTCGTCGCCTGCCGCGAGGACCCCCGCGATCTCGTCGTCCCCGACCTCGTTGGTGAGGCCGTCGGTGCACAGGAGCCACCGCTCCCGCGGCCGCGGCCGCAGGATCCAGGTGTCGACCACGTCGACCGGGTCCCGCCCGAGGCAGCGGGTGACGATGTGGCGTGCCGGGTGGCGCCTGGCCTCCTCGTCGGTGATCACGCCGGACCGGACGAGGTCGGCGACCTCGGAGTGGTCGTCGCTGACCTGCTCGAGCTGACCGTCGAGGAGCCGATAGACCCGCGAGTCCCCGACGTTGACGACGACCCACCGGTCAGCGCCCTCGAGCCGCAACAGGGTCAGACCGGCGAGCGTCGTGGCCATCCCGGTGCGCTCGGGGTGCCGGAGCGCCGAGTCCAGGATGGCCCGGTTGGCGGCCTCGACCTGCCCGACGAGGTCGCCGGGGCTCAGGTCGGCACGCCCGGCCACGTCGCGCAAGGTGTCCACGGCGATCCGGCTGGCGACCTCGCCGGCCTGATGGCCCCCCATCCCGTCGGCCACCACGAAGAGCAGCCCCTCGACCAGTGCCGCGTCCTCGTTGTGGTCCCGGACCCGACCGGTGTCCGTGGCGCTCGCCACGCGCAGGGCGGGGTGGGGTGAGTCCATCTCGTGCCTCCCGAGTGGCTGGGGGTCACCCGGGGCCGGGGGGGCCGGGGGCAGGGTCCGGGGCCGGGGGGGCCGGTCCGGGGGCCGGGGCCGGGTCGACCGCGGGGTCAGGGCCTGAGATTAGTCGACGACGACGCCCACGGCCACGGGACGGGTGCTCAGTCGCTGGCCGCAGCCGAACGCTCCGCCCACCACCACCGGAGCCGCTCGCGGGCCGCGTCCTTGCCGAGCAGGCCCTCGTCGAGCCGCACGGACAAGAGATAGCGGTAGGCCTCACCGACGACCCGACCCGGAGGGACGCCGAGGGCCTCACCGATCTCGGTGCCGTCGAGCTCCGGCCTGACCTTGCCCAGCTCCTCCTGCTCCAGCAGCCGGGCGATCCGCCCCTCGAGCGCGTCATAGGTCTGCGAGAGGCGCTGGGCCTTGCGGGCGTTGCGGGTCGTGCTGTCCGAGCGGGTGAGCAGGTGGAGGCGCGCGAGCAGGGGCCCGGCGTCGGTGACGTAGCGCCGCACCGCCGAGTCGGTCCACTCCCCCGAGCCGTACCCGTGGAAGCGCAGGTGCAGCTCGACGAGCCGGGTCACGGCCCTGGTCGTCTCCTTGTCGAACCGCAGCGCCTTGAGCCGCCTGGCCGTGAGCTTCGCACCGACGACCTCGTGGTGGTGGAAACTGACGCCGCCGCCCCCCTCGAACCGGCGTGTCGCCGGCTTGCCGATATCGTGCAGCAACGCCGCGAGCCTCAGCACGAGGTCCGGCCCCTCGACGGCGTCGGTGGACCCGACCCCGAGCACCGTCCGTGGGCCCTCGAGCGCGATGGCCTGCTCGAGGACGATCAGCGAGTGGTCGTAGACGTCCTTGTGGCGGTGGTGCTCGTCGATCTCGAGCCGCAGCGCCGGCAGCTCGGGCAGGAAGATCTCGGCCAGCCCGGCGTCGACGAGGAGGGCAAGTCCAGCTCGCGGGGACGGCGAGAGGAGCAGCTTGGTCAGCTCGTCACGCACCCGCTCCGCCGAGATCATCGACAGCGTGCCGGCGCGGTCCGCCATCGCGGCGCGCACCTCGGGAGCCACCTCGAACCCGAGCTGCGACGCGAACCGGGCCGCCCGCATCATCCGTAGCGGGTCGTCCGCGAAGGACTCCTCCGGCGCCGCCGGCGTCCGCAGCCGCCCGGCGGCGAGGTCAGCCAGGCCGTCGTGCTCGTCGACGAACTCGAGCGACGGCAGCCGGATCGCCATGGCGTTGACCGTGAAGTCGCGGCGCACGAGGTCCTCGGTCAGGGAGGTGCCGAACGCCACCTGCGGCCTGCGGGTCTCCCGGTCGTAGGAGTCGGTGCGATAGGTCGTGATCTCGATGAGCAGCCCGCGCTTGCTCAGCCCGATCGTCCCGAAGGCCCGCCCGATCTCCCAGTGGGCATCGGCCCACCCCCGGATGACGCCGAGGATCGCGTCGGGGTCGGCGTCGGTGGTGAAGTCGAGGTCGCTCGACGTCCGCCCGAGGAACGCGTCCCGCACGGGCCCGCCAACGAGCGCGAGGTCGTGACCCGCGTCAGCGAAGCGCCCGCCGAGCTCCTGCAGCAGCGGCAGGACGGGAGCCAGACGCGAGACGGCGTCCCGCAGCAGGCTCGCCGGGACCGGATGGGTGGGTGGGGGACTCGTTGGCACGACGGACAAGCCTACGGCCCGGTATGCCGGGTGCTCGCCAGCAGCGCCCGCGCCGCACCCCTCCCCCGGCCGTTGCGTCCGGCGGTCGGCGGCCACGACCACCGCGTTGCCGGACGCAACAGGGAGGAGACAGCGCTGGTTACAGTGTTCTGGTGAGTGCGACGATGTCTGGTCAGGCGAATCACGCCAGACGTCTGCCATCCGTGGAGGAGCGCTCGGCCGGGGGCGTCGTCATCGACGTCCACGAGGGAGCTGCCCGGATCGCCGTCATCGCCCGGCGCAACCGGGCGGGACGCGTCGAGTGGTGCCTCCCCAAGGGCCACATCGAGCCCGGCGAGACACTCCCGGAGACCGCCGAGCGCGAGGTGGCCGAGGAGACCGGCATCACCGGTCGCGTGCTGGCCGAGCTGGGCACCATCGACTACTGGTTCGCGACATCGGACAAGCGGGTGCACAAGTTCGTGCACCACTACCTCCTCGAGGCCACCGGTGGGGAGCTGACCATCGACAACGACCCCGACCAGGAGGCCATCGACGTCGCGTGGTTCCCGTTGAGCGAGGTCCACCGCCACCTCACCTTCCCCAACGAGCAGCGGATCGCCCAGGCCGCCTGGGAACGGCTGGCAGGCACCGGGTGACGGCTCGGCCGGCTGGTCCCCACCGGGGGCAGACCCCCGTCCGCATCGCCCTGGCGGCCATCCTCGCCATCCTCCTGTCGCCGACCGCACCGGCGGCGGCCGCCCCGTCAGCGGCCGCCCCGTCAGCGGCCGCCCCGTCGGCGTCGAGCGCAGCGGCTCCTGCGCCCACCACCGCCATCTCCGTCTCCACCATCACCCCGGCCGTCGCCGTCCCCGGGACGCCGGTGACGATCACCGGCACCCTGACCGCGCGCCAGCGCCCCCTGGCCGCGCCTGCCGTTCGCGTCGTCCTCGGCCGGACTCCGATCCGCAGCCGCAACGACGTCCGGGCCTGGGTCGCCGACACGGGCAACCCTGAGGGTCGCGAGCTCGCGAACAGCCCGTCGAGCACCGCGCTCGCCCTCGGTGCGAGCAGGCCCTTCACCCTGACCATCCCCGCCGGCAGCCTCACGCTCGACCGCGCCTGGGGTGTGGCCCCGATCTTCCTCGAGATGACGGACAGCGACCCGGCCGACCACGAGGTGCTGCGGACGTTCCTCGGGTGGCAGCGGAGCAAGGAGTACCAGCCGCTGTCCCTCGCCGTCATCGCCCCCATCACGCTCACCCCGAACACCGCCCTCTTCGACGCCGACGCCGCGACCCGCACCGACGCGTGGCGGGCCGAGGTGGGCAGCGGGAGCCGGATCGACCGGATCCTGCGCGGCACGGACGGTGCGAGCGTGCCCGTCACGTGGGCGGTCGACCCGGCGGTCCTCGGTCGCGACCAGCGCTCCGCCGCCCAGATCAGCGCCGACCCCGTCACCCCCGTCGTCGCGCCACTCGCGAGGCAGCTGTCGGAGGCGGCCCCTCGTCACCGGCTCTGGGCCCTGCCCTACGGCGACACGGACCTCGCGGCCACCGTCCCTGCAGCCCCGGGCGACCCCACCGTCGCGTCTCTCATCCAGCGCGGCGCAGCCCTCGGGTCCACCCTCGGCGTCCCCGTCCGGACCGGGGTGGCCTGGCCGGCCGACGGGGGACTGCAGGCGCCGCGCGAGGCTGGCCTCGCCACGGCATACGCCGGAGGCCTCGCAGCCGCGCTCGTGTCGTCGTCCGCCCTGCCGACGGCGACCGGTCTGACCGGGACCGGCGCCCGGAGGTCACCGTCGGGTCTGCCCCTGCTCGCGTGGGACGACGAGCTGAGCCGGCTGACCCTCGGGACCCGCACCGAGGCCGAGTCGAGCCTGACGACCCAGGAGTTCATCGCCGAGACCGCCACCCTCCTCGCCGAGAGCCCTGGCATCGACCGGACGGTCGTCGTCGCCATGCCGCGCACGATCGACCCGGACGCGGCGTCGTTGACGCGCCTGCTCGGGGCGCTGGCCGCCACGCCGTGGCTGAGTTTCGTCACGACCGACCAGGTCAGCGCCGATGCCGCGACCCGTGACCCCGTCGCCGCGGTCGGGCAGGGCAGCGCGACCCCGGCCGGCCCGGCTCAGGTCGATGCGACCGGACTCGGGCGGATCGCCGGCGAGCGCCGGAGCATCGAGACCGTGGCGGCGCTCTTCCCGAACGGCGCGGACTACCGCACCCAGTGGAACGACACGCTCGACCAGCTGACGTCCACCCGGTGGCGCCAGGACTCGGCCGCCCTCGCGGCCCTGACCACCGCCGTCACGCAGGCCGGGAGCAAGGCCACCAGCGGGATCCGGGTCACCGAGCAGACCACGAACTTCCTCGCCGACGAGGGGATCCTGCAGATCACCGTCGTCAACGACCTCCCGGTCCCCGTCGAGGGGCTGCGTCTCGTCCTCACCTCGACCAACCCGCGGCTGCGGATCGTCAGCCAGCCCGACCCCATCCGGATCGAGAAGCAGAGCCGGGCGACCGTGCAGGTGCGAGCCCGCGCCGTGGCCGCCGGGCTCGTGACGGTGAACGCCAGCCTGCGGACCTCGGACGGGACGCCCGTCGGGGCCGGGGCAACGATCACCGTGCGGGCCAACCCTCCGGGCCAGGCCTTCTACGTCGTCTCCGGACTCGTCGTGGCGCTCTTCCTCGTCGTCGGTCTCGTCCGCAGCCTGCGCCGCCGGGGCGGCGGCGACACGCCCGAGACGCCTGAGATCACGCCCGACACCACCCCTGGGGCCACGCCCGAGACCGCCGACCGGACGGGGCGCGCCGCCACCGACGGCACCCCGCGTTCCCCGTAGGATGACGCTGACGTGGCGTGGCGCACGAGGTCGCCGCCAGCACTCGGCGAGGCGTAGGCGAAGGAGATTCCGTGCAGGGCGTGGGTCCAGGGTCCCTCCTCGGCGGGCGCTATGTCGTCCAACGGCGGGTCGCCCAGCACGTCCGGTTCGAGCGATGGACCGCTGCCGACCAGACCCTCGACCGCGAGGTCGTCCTGCTCTGCTTCGACGCTGCCGGCCCCCAGACCTCAGCGACCCTCGACGCGGCCCGCCGGGCTGCGGGCATCGAGGAGGCCCGGCTGGTGCGGATCCTCGACGTCGGCAGCCATGAGGGGGTGGCCTTCGTGGTGGAGGAGCCCCTCACCGGCGCCCGCTCGCTCACCTCCGTCCTCGGCGAGGGCGGCCTACCCGCCGAGGAGGCCCGTCGCGTCGTCGGTGAGGCCGCGTCGGCGTTGGAGGCGGCTCGGGTGCGGGGTCTGCACCACCAGGTCCTGACGCCCCGCTCCGTGATGGTGCTCGAGGACGGCGCGATCAAGGTCCGCGGCCTGGCCACCGAGGCGGCGCTGCTCGAGGCCGACGAGGGCGGCTCCGAGAGCGCCTCGCGCACGGACGCGGTCTCCCTCGTCGCCCTCGCCTATGCCGTCCTGACGGGTCGCTGGCCCCTCGTCGGCCCGGACTCGGGCCTCGAGGCAGCCCCCCGGGTCGTCGGCGGCGTTGCCGCGCCGTCCGAGATCTCCGCCGGGGTGCCCCAGGACCTCGACCTCATCTCCCGGCAGACCCTCAACGAGGACAAGGGACCGCTCTCGCCCGGTGACCTCGCCGGCCAGATCGCCCCCTGGTCCCCGTCCGCGATCGGCTCGTCCGGGCCACGCCAGCGGCGCGCCGGCGACCGCACCGAGCCCCTGCGACGCGACCCGGCCACCGGCGGAGTCGCGGCCAGCGAGGGCGCCGCCCTCGGAGTCGCGGCCAGCCCGGCCGCCGCCAGCCCGCCCGCCGCGCGCCCTGGGCCGCGCACGGTCCTTGGGATGGGTCTCGGCGCGGGACGGGGACCTGCCGGGGTCGACGACGACTCGCTCGAGCTGGGCTCCGATCGATCGGGCCAGATCCCGACGGGACGCGAGGTTCGCGGCCCGGAGGCTCGTGAGGAGCGTGGCTCAGCGCCCCGCCGATCCGGCGCGGTCGCCGGCGCCGTGGCGACCGGGGCCAGCGCTGTCGCCTCGGGTGCGGCCGCGGGCAGCGCTGTCGTGGCGAAGGGAGTCGGTGCGGCCCTCGGCGCAGCAGGTGCCGCGGCGGCCTCCGTCGGCAGCAGCGTCGGCGGGTTCGCCCGCTCGGCTGCCGACCGGGCCGCTGAGAAGTCCTCCTCCCGGGCCGACCGGCGCCAGACGGAGAACCTCACCGACGACCTCTTCGACGGCCGCGACATGCGCCTCTCCGACACGCTGGAGGACTCAGACGAGCCCCTCCGCCACGCAGTGCCGATGCTGACCGGTGGGAACGCCGAGCCCCTCGACCGCCACCAGTCCAAGATCGCCCTGCTGGTCGTCGGGGGGCTCGTCCTCGTCGCAGCCCTCCTGGGTTTCTGGGGGCTGCCGAAGTTCGGGTCGGGGGCGGCCAGCAGCAGCGTCACGGCGCCGGTCGTCACGGCCACGGTCACCGCGACCCCGACGGAGGTGGCGCCCACCCAGGCGCCGGCGACGTCACCTCCTGCCGCGCTCCAACCGCTGGCCGTCGTCGGGGTGCAGGCCTGGGACCCCGAGGGAGACCTCCTGGAGGGAAACGCCTCGGCCCCCCGCGCCATCGACGGGGACGGTGCCACGAAGTGGCGCTCACAGGCATACACGACGGCTCCCTTCGGGGGGTTTCCGAAGTCCGGCATCGGCCTGGTGCTCGACCTCGGTCAACAGAGCGACGTGCACCAGGTCGACGTGGACCTCGTCGGCGGGTCGGACCTGACGGTCTACGTCGCCAGCCGGCTCTCCCTAAGCGGCGCGACGTCGATCGGCTCGGTGTCCGGCCAGGACGGCACTGTGACGATCAAGGCCCCCGGCGGCAGCGCCAAGGGCCAGCTCGTCATCCTCTGGTTCACCAGGCTCGCCGCAGACGGTGAGGGCGCGTTCCGGGCCCAGGTCGCCGAAGCCCGGGTGAGCTGAGGTGACCGCCCTGCTGGACAAGGACCTCGCCGACCACACCGACCGCGAGCTGCTGGGAGCCCACTGCGCCGGCGACGCGGACGCCTTCGCCGAGATCTTCCGGCGGCACAGGGACCGGCTGTGGGCGCTCGCCCTGCACACCTGCGGCGACCCGGAGTTCGCCTCGGACTGCCTCGTGGACGCCTTCGTCACCGCCTTCCGGCGGCCCGACTCCTTCGGGGTCGATTCCGCGCCGACGACCTGGCTGCACCAGATCGTCGTCGTCGCCTGCCTCGACCGGCTCCGTCGCCGCCAGCCGACGACCCCACCGCCGGAGGCCGGGATCACCGATCGGCACGGTGAGCATCCGGGCACCGAGGCCGCCCTTGATGTCCGGAGCGCCCTTGCTCGGCTGCCCGAGGGCCAGCGGATGGCTCTGGTCCTCGTCGACCTGCAGGGGATGAGCGTCGCCGAGGCCGCCGCGATCCTCGAGGTGGCGCAGGCCACGATCACGTCGCAGGGCGCACTGGGGCGCTCGGCGATGGCCGAGCTGCTGGGTCTGACGGACACCGCACACGACGGCGTGCGCGACCTGCTGACCGGCGAGCCGTCCCCCGGCCCGATGCCTGAGGACGTCTTCGCGCGGATCTGCACCGCCCTGGACAGGGAGGCGGCGGCCCGTGCAGAGGCGGCCCGTGCAGAGGACGACGGTCTGTCCGAGGACCTCGGGCTGGCCGACGGCTCCCCCCTCGAGCGGGTGGGCGCCAGCAGCACCCGCAGACCGCGGCGCTGGGGTCGCGTCCTGCTGGCGGCCGCGGGAGTCGTCGTCGTCGGCGGCGTCGCTACCGTGGCCCTGCGGGCCAACGGCACCGGCCGCGGCGAGACGGCCGCGATCCCGGGCAACCAGGGCGCCGGTCAGGCGGGTGGCGCCGCGCTGCACATCCAGATCTCCGGCTCCGGCTACACGCAGGGCGGGCTGGCCACCCAGGCACGCACCCTGATCAACGCCCCGGCGGCCAGCGTCCTCCCGACGGACGCCGAGGCGGTCGGGATCGGTCCCATCGCCACCGACGTGGGGTTGGGCGCCTGCCTCGCCTCGCTGGGTGAGGCCGGCGCGAGCGCGGTGACTGTGGACATCGCCACCTACGACGGGAGGCCGGCCGCGATCATCGTCGTCACCAAAGGCGCCACCACGACGGCGTATGCCGTCCAGCGCGACTGCTCCACCGGCGACCCCAGGATCATCCAGGACTCGGTCCCCGTCCCCTGAACGGCACGGGCCGCACCCGTGCGCCGCGGCGGTCCGGCCGCGGTTCCGCGGCGGGAACACGGGGAACAAATGCCCTTGGGCCCCGGTTGACGCCTGCGCACCCCGGCTATCGTGACTGCTTCGTCCGAGACCCGGATCCGACTTCTGAGGGGCTGCATTCGTGACCAGCGACGTGCGCAACGTCATCATCATCGGCTCGGGCCCGGCGGGCTACACCGCCGCGGTCTATGCCGCCCGCGCCAACCTCGCCCCGCTGATGTTCGAGGGCAGCGTCACGGCAGGTGGCGCACTGATGAACACCACCGAGGTGGAGAACTTCCCCGGCTTCCGGGACGGGATCATGGGCCCGGCGCTGATGGAGCAGATGCGTGCCCAGGCCGAGCGCTTCGGCACCGAGATCGTCACCGACGACATCACCGCCGTCGACCTCGCCGGCGACATCAAGACGGTCGTCGACGGTGAGGGCACCACGCACCGGGCCAGGGCCGTCATCCTGGCCATGGGCTCGGCCTACCGCGAGCTCGGCCTGCCGGACGAGAAGCGCCTCTCCGGCCACGGGGTCTCCTGGTGTGCGACCTGCGACGGGTTCTTCTTCCGCGACCAGGACATCGCGGTCGTCGGCGGCGGCGACTCCGCCATCGAGGAGGCCACCTTCCTGACGAAGTTCGCCCGGTCGGTGACGATCGTGCACCGCCGCGAGGAGCTGCGTGCCTCCAAGATCATGGCCGACCGCGCGCACGCGAACGACAAGATCCGCTTCGAGTGGAACGCCGAGGTGGCCGCGATCCACGGCGAGCAGAAGGTCCGCGGGATCACCCTGCGGGACACCCGCACCGGGGACGAGCGCGAACTGGCGATCACGGGCCTGTTCGTCGCCATCGGCCACGACCCCCGCAACGAGCTCGTGCGTGGTCTCCTCGACCTCGATGCCGAGGGCTACGTCCTGACCGCTCAGGACGGCTCCCACCGCACGTCGACAACGCGGGTCCCTGGCATCTTCGCCTGCGGCGACCTCGTCGACCACACCTACCGGCAGGCCATCACCGCGGCCGGGTCCGGGTGCGCAGCCGCGCTGGACGCGGAGCACTACCTGGCCTCCCTCGAGGACGCCCAGCACCAGCTGTCATCCGCCACCGCTACCGTCTGAGACCTCTCCACCGCCCGTCGACGGCCGTCGGCTGCGCGGCATACCCAGACCTGCCAGACCCGCCCCCACCGGAAGGAGCCCCCATCATGGGAGCCACCAAAGTCACCACCGACGCCACCTTCGAGCAGGACGTCCTCAAGAACGACAAGCCCGTGCTCGTCGACTTCTGGGCCGAGTGGTGCGGCCCGTGCAAGGCTGTCGCCCCCGTCCTCGAAGAGATCGCCGGCACCCACGGCGACAAGCTCGAGATCTACAAGCTCGACACCGACGCCAATCCCGGGATCACCTCTCGCTACGGCGTCACGAGCATCCCGACGATGAACGTCTACGTCGGCGGAGAGGTCGTCAAGACCCTCGTGGGGGCCCTGCCAAAGCCCAAGCTGCTGCGCGAGCTCGAGGACTTCATCGGCGCGTAAGCGTCAGCCTCGTCCCCATCCACGCCATGGCGCCGACCGGACCCCCGGTTGGCGCCATGGGCGAGCCCGGTGGACTATCGTGCCGATTGCGCGCACTTGTCCATGCCGGCAGCAGACACCGCCAGGAGGCTCCATGACGGACCACGGGGGTCTTTTCGTGGCCCGTCTCGGTGACGACGGGCCAGCCGTGCGGGACATCCGGGACCGGCTGCTCGCCTCCGGCGACCTGGCGGCCCACGACGGCGGGTACGGCGTCGAGAACGGCACCGGCCTCGTCGGCCACCACCGGTTCGACGTCGTCGTGGACCTGGCGGTCCGGGCATTCCAGCAACGCCGCGGCCTGATCGTCGACGGGCTCGTCGGTCCGCAGACCTACAGCGCGCTCGACGGGGCCCGCTGGCAGCTCGGCGACCGCCTGCTGCAGTTCACCGCGGGTCATCTCATGCGCGGGGATGACGTCGAGGAGCTCCAGGCACGTCTCCTGACACTCGGCCTCTCCCCACGGCGGGTCGACGGCCTGTTCGGACCCGACACCGACCAGGCGGTGCGGGGCTTCCAGCGCGGGTGCGGACTCGCGCCCGACGGCGCTGTCGGACCCGCGACCCTACGGGCCTTCAGCGCGCTGCGACGCAGCGTCTCGGGCGGCTCGCCCCACAACCTGCGTGAGCGGGAGCTGATCCGGCGCTCCGGCCACAGCCTCACCGGGCGCACCGTCGTCCTCGACCCCGGACACGGCGGAGACGACCTCGGGGCGATCGCCCACGGCGTCGTGGAGGCCGAGGTGGTCCTCGACCTCGCCCGACGCATCGAGGGCCGGCTCAGCGCCCACGGTGTCAACGTCGTCTTCACCCGCACCCAGAACACGACGGCCGGCGACGACGTCGAGCGGGCCCGGTTCGCCAACGACTGCGGCGCCGACATCGTCCTGTCGCTGCACTGCGACAGCGCCGACCACGCCCAGGCCAAAGGCCTGGCGACCTTCTTCTACGGTCACGACCGCTTCGGTGCCTGGTCGGCCATCGGAGAGCACCTCGCCGACCTCATTCAGCGCGAGGGAGTGGCCCGCACCGGTCTCGCCGACTGCCGCAGCCACGCGCGATCCTGGGGCCTGCTCCAGCACACCTCGATGCCCGCCGTGCGGATCGAGGCCGGCTACCTCAGCCACCCCGACGACGCCGTCCGACTGGCCGATCCGGAGTTCCGCGACGACATCGCCGAGGCCGTGGTCATCGCCCTGCAGCGGATGTACCTCGGTGAGGACGACACCGTCGCGACCGGTGTCCTGCGCCTGGGGGACCTGCGCAAGTACATGGACGAGATGGCCGGCTGACCCCCCTCAGGGTCGCGCGGGGTCCTGACGGTGCGCCGTGCCCACCGGCTGCGGCTGGCGGGCGCCCAGGCCGCGCACCGGCGCGAAGAGCTTCTCGACGGCCTGCTCCACCTCACTGCGCCAGCGCAGCGCCGTGCGCAGGTCCAGGCGCATGCGCGGGTATGCCGGGTGCTCGCGGGCCGTGTGGAAGCCCACCGCCAGCAGGAAGTCGGTCGGGAGCAGGCACCCACCCGCCCGGCCCGGAGAGCCGTAGGCCTCCATCGCCCGTCCCCCCCGGCGGAGGACGTCCTTGGCCGCGGACTGGATGAGGACCCGCCCTAGCCCCTGCCCGGCATACCGGGGGTCCATCCGCGCCGTCATGAGCACGACGGCGTCGGCGCTGACCGGCGAGGTGGGGAAGGCC
Source organism: Lapillicoccus sp. (assembly GCF_046595215.1). NCBI lineage: Bacteria > Bacillati > Actinomycetota > Actinomycetes > Micrococcales > Intrasporangiaceae > Lapillicoccus > Lapillicoccus sp. The sequence continues at coordinate 12,115 of NZ_JBKJPP010000058.1, forward strand.
ACCGAGCGCGGGACGAGGTGCGCGGGGGCATAGGTGATGTAGCCCGCGGGCTGGCCGTCGACGTAGGCCACCCGGCCGGGGCTGCCCCACTCCAGGAGCGTCGTGGTGAGCCATCCCCGCTTGTCCTCGCTGGGGCACTGCCGCCCGCGGCTGCTCAGGGCGGGGGTGAGCTCCCAGAACACGCACTCGCGGCAGTCGGCCGGCAGGTCGGGCAGACGATCCAGGGTGAGCGGCAGGATCTCGCGACCCATCCCTCACCTCCTGCTCGGCGTGTACCCCCCATTGTGGCCCGTTTCGTCGCCGATGTCTGCTCGATAGGCTGTCACCATGGCTGAGGACGAGCGTGGCGGCGGGTCCAACGGGACCTACGTCGAGGAGAGCTTCCAACGGGACACGAGCTACGTCCCGGACCGGATCACCGCTGGTGGGGGACCGTGGCCCGTCGAGGGCGGCCGCTATCGCCTCGTTGTCGCCCGGGCGTGTCCGTGGGCGAACCGCGCCATCATCGTGCGGCGGTTGCTCGGGCTCGGGTCGGCGCTGTCCATGGGGATCTGCGGGCCGACCCACGACGTCCGCTCGTGGACGTTCGACCTCGACCCGGGCCAGGTCGACCCCGTGCTCGGCATCCCCCGCATCCAGGACGCCTACCTGCGCCGCTTCCCTTCCTACTCTCGCGGGATCACCGTGCCCTGCATCGTGGACCTGGCCACCGGTGGGGTGGTGACCAACGACTTCCAGCAGATGACGCTCGACCTGTCGACCCAGTGGACGGCATTCCACCGCGAGGGCGCCCCCGACCTCTACCCCGAACCACTGCGCGCCGAGATGGACCAGGTGATGGACCTGATCTACCGCGAGGTCAACAACGGGGTCTACCGTGCCGGGTTCGCAGGGACCCAGGAGTCGTATGAGAGGGCTCACGACGAGCTCTTCGCGCGCCTGGACTGGCTCGCGGATCGCCTTGCGGGACAACGGTTCCTGATGGGCGACACGATCACCGAGGCCGATGTGCGCCTCTTCACGACGCTCGTCCGCTTCGACCCTGTCTACCACGGCCACTTCAAGTGCAACCGGCAGAAGCTCACCGAGATGCCCGTGCTGTGGGCCTATGCCCGGGACCTGTTCCAGACGCCGGGCTTCGGCGACACCATCGACTTCGACCACATCAAGGCGCACTACTACGTGGTGCACCAGGACATCAACCCGACCGGGGTCGTCCCGGCGGGGCCGCTGCTGCGGCAGTGGGCCGAGCCGCACGGGCGGGAGTCCCTCGGAGGTCGGCCCTTCGGTGACGGCACCCCACCGCTGCCGGTGGCTGCGGCGGAAGCCGTCCCTGCAGCGCACAACCCGGCCCTGGGGGTGGCGCACTGAACAGCGGATCCCATTGTCCCACAACGTCGTTGGCGTCGGGACCTGATTGGCCTCGCAAGACAGGGTTTGCTCTGGGGTCCGGCGAGGTCCTGTCGGGAGTCAGGCGGGGGACGATCCCGCCGGGACGCCGAGCAGCTCGACGATCCGGTTGAGGTCGTCGACGCTCGCGAACTCCACGGTCAGCTTGCCCTTGCGCTGCCCCAACGCGATGGTGACCCGGGTGTCGAAGTGGTCGGAGAGGCGCGAGGCGACATCATCCAGCTGGGGGTGTCGGGCGCCCGCGCGCGGTCGTCGCCTCCGCGGCGCGTCGTCACCACCGAGGGCGACGACCTCCTCCACGTTGCGGACCGACAACCCCTCCGCAACGATCCGCTGGGCCAAGCGCTCCATGGCGGCGGCGTCGTCGAGCGACAGCAGCGCCCGGGCATGGCCCGCGCTGAGCACGCCAGCGGCCAGCCGCCGCGCGACCAGCGGTGGCAGGCGCAGCAGACGCAGCGTGTTGGAGATCTGGGGACGGGAGCGGCCGATGCGGGCCGCGAGCTGCTCGTGCGAGCAGCCGAAGTCGTCAAGCAGCTGCTGGTAGGCGGCAGCCTCCTCGAGGGGGTTGAGCTGACTGCGGTGGAGGTTCTCCAGGAGGGCGTCGCGGAGCAGGTCGTCGTCGTGGGTGTCCTTGATGATGGCCGGGACAGTGGTCAGGCCGGCGAGCTGGGAGGCGCGCAACCGACGCTCGCCCATGATCAGCTCGAAGTCGACCCCGTCGGCGACCCCCGTCCGGTCCACGACCCGCCGGACGACGATGGGCTGCAGGACCCCGATCTCGGCGATCGACGCGGCCAGCTCGGCCAGCTCGTCCTCGTCGAAGACGGTGCGCGGCTGCTTGGGGTTCGGCCGGATCGCCTCGGCCGGCAGCTCGGCGAACGTGGCCCCGGGCACGGGGGCGAGCCCCTCGCGCTCGAGCACCTGGGGGGACGGGTCCTCGATGGCGTCGGTGCTGGTCAGGCCCCATTCCGAGTCCCGGCCGGGCGGGTCACCGCCACCATCGGCGCCGCCCCCCGAGGTGGAGGTGGTCCCGTGCCCATCAGCAGTGGCGGGCCACGCTTCCCGTTGGGCCACCGGACGGTCCTGGTCCCGGAAGAAGACGTCCACCGGACGGGCGGTGTCACTCGGTGCGCTCGGGATCAGTGCCCCCAGGCCACGACCCAGCGCTCGGCGCTTCTCGCTCATCGGATCATCCTCCGTCTCGACGCACGGTAGATCCGCGTGTCCGTCCTCCTCATGACCGGGGCCCGGCTCATGCTGTCGTCCCGCTCCGCTCTGCTGCCCCCTTCAGCGCCGCTCCACCCGCCACGACGGTTGCCGTCGGTGCGGGCGGCCAGCCGTTGGCGCCCCTCTCGGCGATCTCGGCGGCGGCCTCGAGGTAGGCCAGGGCGCCACTGCTCGACGGATCGTAGGTGATCACCGTCTCACCGAAGCTCGGAGCCTCGGAAACGCGCACCGACCGGGGGACGCTCGTGCGCAGCACCTCGTCGGGGAAGTGGGCGCGCACCTCGTCGGCCACCTGGGAGGAGAGTCTGGTGCGACCGTCATACATCGTCAGCAGGATGGTCGAGACGCGCAGGTCGGGGTTGAGGTGGCTCCGGATCAGCTCGATGTTCTTGAGCAGCTGGGAGAGGCCCTCGAGGGCGTAGTACTCGCACTGGATGGGGATGAAAACCTCAGAGCCGGCCACGAAGGCGTTGACGGTGAGCAGGCCCAGGCTCGGAGGGCAGTCGATCAGGACGTAGTCGTAGTCACTGCTCTGCGTGTAGGTGGTGATCGCCCGGGCCAGCCGCGTCTCCCGCGCCACGAGCGACACGAGCTCGATCTCGGCGCCGGCCAGGTCGATCGTCGCCGGAGCGCAGAAGAGCCCGGGGACGGACCCGCACTCCGTCACGACGTCGGCCAGGGGAGTGCTGTCGATGAGGACGTCGTAGACGCTCGGGACCTCGGCATGGTGGTCGATCCCCAGTGCGGTGCTGGCATTCCCCTGCGGGTCGAGATCGATGACCAGGATCTTCAGCCCCGACTGGGCCATGGCGGCAGCGATGTTCACGGTAGTGGTGGTCTTGCCGACGCCACCCTTCTGGTTGGCCACCGTGAGCACCCGAGTCCGGGTGGGCTTGGGGAAACGCCGTCCCGACAGGGCGATCCGTCGCCGGGCGTCGTTGGCAATGGACTGGGCCAACGGCGTGTCTGCCCCCGCGTCAGGAATCGCCTCGGACAGCGTCCGCCGATCCGTTGTTTCACGTGAAACACGGCCCTCGGCAGGGACTGCCGGCTCGGCATCTCGCAGTTCGACCGGGGTCGAATTCTGCTCGCCGCCGTCGCCCGCGTTGAGGACCCTCACGCCTGATGCCTCACCCGTTTCACGTGAAACAGGCCACCCGAGCGATGGCGGAGCCCAGCCACCGTCACCGGGCCAGCCGAGACCGCCAGCTGACGGGGGACGGCGACGTTCGATGGGGCTCTGCTGCACCGTCCTCACCATGCGCAAACCGTCATGAGACTCATCCAACCACAGTGACGGGATCTGCCCGACGGCCGAACCGCAGCCACCAGGAGGTGTTCCGATCATCCCCAATCAGGCCGGGGGGCAAGACGTTGCCGGCTCAGTCGCGTCGGCGGTGGTCGTGGGCCGGGCGCTTCGGGGCCCGCCGGCCGTGGACCACGCTCGACACCGTCACGGACACCACGACCGTCTCCGGGTCGACGATGCCCGCCCCGAAGTGGTTGACTGAACAGCTCGCAGCTCCCAGCCGGGTCAGCTCGTCCCGGTCGACCTCCAGCTCTTCAGGGCCGCGCGATCCCTTCAGGGCGTGCAGCGACCCGCCGGCCTCGAGCAGTGGCAGGGTCCACCGGCCGAGCTCACCGAGTCGGGCGACGGCGCGGGCGGTCACGGCCGGAAAACGCCGGCCCCCCCACAGACTCTCGGCACGGCCATCCTGGACCGTGACGTTGTCCAGCTCCAGCTCCGCGACCGTGCGGCGCAGCCAGACGGTTCGTCTCTGGAGGGGCTCGACCAGGTGGAGGTGCAGGTCCGGTCGGATGATGGCGAGCACCAGCCCGGGCAGCCCGGCGCCCGAGCCGATGTCGGCGACCTCGGTGTCCGGCGCGAACAGCGGGTGGACCACGGCGCAGTTGAGGACGTGGCGCTCCCAGAGACGGGGAGCCTCGCGGGGCCCGACGAGCCCGTGGGAGATCCCTGTGTCAGCCAGGATGGCGACGTAGTGCTCCGCGACCTCCACCCGGTCCCCGAAGAGGTCTCTCGCGCCGTTGGGGGTCGACGGGGCGAGGCGCACGACCGGGTCACGAGGCAGGGGCTGCTCCACACTCAACGTCGGTCCTGTTTCACGTGAAACATCGGCCGCGACCACCCGGCGTCAGGTCGGCAGGATGACGATGTGACGGTGCGGCTCGACGCCCTCCGACTCGGAGTCGAGGCCCGCGGAGGCGACCTCGTCATGCACGACCTTGCGCTCGAACGCCGTCATGTCGTCCAGGGACTTGCGCTCCCCGCTCTGCTTCACCTCGGCAATGGCGGCCTTGGCAAGCTCCACCAGCACGCCCCGGCGCTCGGCCCGGTGGCCCCCCACGTCGAGCATGAGGCGGCTGCGCTCACCGGTGGCCGTCTGGACCGCGAGCCGGGTGAGCTCCTGCAGGGCCTCGAG
>NZ_JBKJPP010000122.1:0-9362 GCF_046595215.1 Lapillicoccus sp.
CGGTCATGGCGTCGGTCATGGGTCAAACCTTGCCACGCCCACCGATCGGAGGTGACCTTCAATGTCCTGGCAGACGATCCGCCTGCGAGACGGCTTCACTGCCCGAACGAATATCGCAGATCGGCGTTGATCAGCTGGTTGAGGCGGTTGCGCAGGTGCCCAAGTAGCGCGTCACCGGGTGCCGGTTCCTCGACGAGCAAGGTCCAGCGCAAGTCCGTGCCGTCGCCGCTGGGCGGAAGATCGAAGCGAACCACCGCGTCAGATCGTTTGAGCCACAGCGACGACCAGACGACGAGCTCCGGTTCGTCGCTCCGCATGACTCGAGGCCGGACCTCGTCGTCCAGCAGGTGCAGCCACGGTCGCGCCCCGGCGCGGTCAGGCTGAGTAAGGGCCGCGAAGACAACGGGCGGCAGCGCCGGCTGATTGCGCCTCCTGCTACCGGCCTCGATCATCTTGAGAATCCTAATCGCCACCACAATGTCTCCTACGCAGACGGCGATCATCTCCCCGCGCCGAGCGCTGGCCCTCTGGTAGACGAGCACCGCCATTATCTCGACGCGACTGCCGCCTGACGTGTGCCCGCCCATCTGACTGTTCTGTACCCCGTTCGTCCAGCCAGCCAGGTCGATGACCACCTCATCGCCACCTTGGCCGCAGTGCACAGTCATGTGGCCGCTTTCGACTGCCGCTTCGCGCGCACGCAGTGGTTCGGTCAGGACGTGCTGTGGCTGGACCCCGAACCCGCCCGCCCGTTCCGTGACCTCACCGCCGCGGTCTGTGACGCCTTCCCCCATCACCCTCCCTACAGCGGCGCCTACGACGAGGTGGTCCCACACCTGAGCATCGCAGAGCGAAGGCTCGGCAGCCTTTCCGAGGTCCAGGCAGCGGAACAGGCCGTGCAGACGGGGCTGCCGCTGTCCACGCACATCGAGGAGGTCCTGCTGATTGCCGGCACGCAAGCCCCCAACTCCTGGCGGGTCCTGTACGAGTTCCGACTCGGCGCAGGAAGCAACAGATCCGCTGATCGATCGGCTGACGGGACGGCCTGAACGCCTGGCCGAGGACGGGCCCGGACGGGACGCCGAGATCGATCGGGCGTCAGCGAATGTTCGTGTGTCTCCCTTGATCCGGACTGATCCGGCGGTCAGATGGCGATCACGTCGACGAGGTCTTCAAGTCCTGTGAAGTCATCGCCGTTGCGTGTGTACAGATCGAGGCCGTTGGCGTGTGCCGTAGCCGCGATCAGCAGGTCTGCGAATCGGCTGCGCGGCTTCCGTCCTGCGCGGACGACGGCGGCGACCACCAGTCCGTAGCTGCGCGCGGCCGCGCTATCGAACCGGAGCGGCTCCATAGTCGCCTCGACTTCCTGCAGCCTCGCCTGCCGCTTCGCCCGTTCGGCGTGGGTGGCGGCAAGGTGCGGTCCGGCCGCCAGCTCGGCCGCGGTGATCACGGAGATCGCCATCTGGTCCGGCAACGCTGCGGCGACGACCGGGTCGTGCCAGTCGATGACGACCGAGGTATCGAGTAGCCCGGACGTCATGTCACAGTCCCTGGTCGATCACATGGTCGAGGTCGGCGCGAAACTGATGCCGGTCGATTCGCACGCCGGCGGGCGCCAGCGCCGTGACTTCCTCGCGGGCGACGAAGGTGCGGCGACCGGCCCGGAGCGGCCGAAGCTCGGCGACCGGCTCGCCGTTGCGGGTGACGACGAACGTCTCACCGGCCGTCACGGCCTCGATCACCTTCGCGTTGTCGTTGCGCAACTCCCGCTGGGGTATGGTCCGCGGCATACTCCGACTGTAGCAGGATGTGCGACAGTATGCGACAGCGGGCGTCCTGGCACACCGGCTCAGGTGGTGCGGCCCTGGGCGCCCGGGGCGCTGCGCCGGCGCCGCCCGGACCGGGAGTCCAGGATCAGCCGGGCGAGGTAGGTGCCGAGGGAGACCCCGGCCGCGAGCCCCATCCCGACCCCCGCGGCGCCGAGGAGGGTCCCGAGACCCTGGTAGAGCCCCGGCCCGCCCGAGTCGGAGACGGTCTCGAAGATCCCCTGGTAGACCGCCCGACCCGGGAGCAGGGGCACGATGCTCGCGGTCGTGACCGCGAGCGCGGCGAACCGCAGCCGGCGCGCGACGAGCTGGGTCGTGAACCCGACGATCAGGGCGGCGATGGCGCTCGCGGTGGGACGTCCGGCGTCGAGCGCGCTCATGAGCAGGTAGCTGGCCCACCCCGCGCCACCGGCCAGCGCGGCGATCGCGGCGCTGCGCACCCCGGCGTACGAGGAGATGGCGAAGGCGGCCGCAATGACCGCCGAGGCGAGCACCTGCGCCCATCCACTGGCGTCGCTGCGGGATTCGGACGTGATCGTCATGAACACCCCGAGCCGGTGCGCCAGGGCCAGGACGACGGTGATGCCGACGACGATGCCGAGCGTGAGGACAAGGACCTCGAAGGCCCGCGCTCCGGCCGTGACGTAGAACCCCTCGATAGCGTCCTGCGCCGAGCCGACGACCGAGAGTCCGGCGAGGAGCACGACGATGCCCGACGCGACGACGAGCGAGGGCAGGATCCCCTGCAGGTAGCCCGTCTCCCGCTGCACGAGCGAGATGAGGACGGCCACGACGGTCGGGATCGCCGACCCCACCGCCTGGGTGAAGAAGGCCGCGATGCCGACCCGACCGAGGCGGTGCTGGACGAGGTCGACCGCCGCCGAGGTGAGCAGGCTGAGGACGACGATGAGCGGGCCCGCCCCGACGAGGGTCGAGACTCCGGCGGCGAGGACGCCCACGGCCAGCGTGACGACCCAGCGCCGGAAGGGATGGGGCGCGCTGATGACGGAGTCGAACCGGACGCGTGCGTCCTCGACGTCGATGGGAGTGCGGACGAGCTCGCGGACGAGCTCGCGCAGGCGCTCGAGGCGGGTGAAGTCCTGGATCCGGGTGCGCACGACGCGCATGACGGTGATCGGCTCGGCGCCCGGGCCGCGGTGGTAGGAGACGGTTACCGAGCTGAAGGTCACGTCGACGTGCACCGACCTCAGGCCGTAGGACGAGGTCAGTTGCAGCACGGTGCCAACGACGTCCGCGGCCGATGCGCCGGTGGCGAGCAGGGCGACGGCGGCCCGCATCGCCAGGTCGATCACCGCGCGGGCGGTGTCCCGCTCCACCCCGTCCGGGCCGGTCCAGACGGGAATGCCGACTGTCGGGGGCCCGGTCGGGCGCACCGCGTGGGCGGTCCGGCTGCGCAGCGAGGACCCGGCAACCCGGCTGGAGCGGGGTGGGCGCAGCGGCGGCGGCTCGGATCCGGACACGGCCCAACTCTGGCAGATCGTGTGGCAGCCTGAGGGCATGGCTGATTTCGTCGGTGCAGTCGACCAGGGCACCACGAGCACAAGGTTCATCGTGTTCGACCATTCCGGTCGCGAGGTCGGTCGCCACCAGCTCGAGCACGAGCAGGTCCTGCCCCGTTCAGGGTGGGTCGAGCACAACCCGCTCGAGATCTGGGAGCGCACCCAGACGGTCATCGGGTCGGCGCTGTCGCGCCTCGGGCTGCGGGCGAGCGACCTCGACAGCCTCGGCATCACCAACCAGCGCGAGACGACCGTGGTCTGGGACCGGCGCACCGGCCGCCCTTACCACAACGCCATCGTCTGGCAGGACACCCGCACCGACAGCATCGCCGCGGCCCTCGACCGCGACGGCCGCGGGGACGTCATCCGGCACAAGGCGGGTCTGCCCCCCGCGACCTACTTCTCCGCCGGCAAGGTCCAGTGGATCCTCGAGCACGTCGACGGGGTGCGCGAGGCGGCCCTGGCCGGGCACGCGATCTTCGGCACCACGGACACCTGGCTGATCTGGCACCTGACCGGCGGCCCCCGGGGCGGGCAGCACATCACCGACGTCACCAACGCGAGCCGGACCATGCTGATGGACCTGCAGACGCTCGACTGGGACGACGAGCTACTCGGGTTCTTCGACATCCCGCGCGAGATGCTGCCGACGATTCGCCCGTCGAGCGACCCGAGCCTCTACGGCCACACCTACGCCCACGGCCCCTGGCAGGGCGAGATCCCCATCGCCGGCGACCTCGGTGACCAGCAGGCCGCGACCGTCGGGCAGGTCTGCTTCGCCCCCGGTGAGGCCAAGAACACCTACGGCACAGGCAATTTCATGCTCCTCAACACCGGCGAGGAGATCGTCAGATCGGCCCACGGGCTGCTGACCACCGTCGCGTACCAGCTCGGGGACGCAAAGCCGGTCTACGCGCTCGAGGGGGCGATCGCCGTCACCGGCTCCGCGGTGCAGTGGCTACGCGACCAGCTCGGCATCATCAGTGGGGCGTCCGACATCGAACGCCTCGCCAGCCAGGTCGAGGACTGCGGCGGGATGTACTTCGTCCCCGCCTTCTCCGGCCTCTTCGCCCCCTACTGGCGCGCCGACGCGCGGGGCGCCATCGTCGGGCTCTCGCGCTTCAACACCAACGCGCACCTGGCCCGCGCCACCCTCGAAGCGATCTGTTACCAGAGCAAGGACGTCGTGGACGCCATGTGCAGCGACAGCGCCGAGCACGGCAGGCCCCTCGACCTCAGCGTGCTCAAGGTGGACGGCGGCGTGACGGCCAACGACCTCTGCATGCAGATCCAGGCCGACATCCTCGGGGTGCAGGTCAGCCGCCCGGTGGTCGCCGAGACGACTGCTCTCGGCGCGGCATACGCTGCGGGTCTGGCCACCGGCTTCTGGAGCAGCACCGACGAGCTGCGCGAAAACTGGCGGGAGGACCGGCGCTGGTCACCGCGCTGGAGTGACGAGCAGCGCGCCGAGGGGTATGCCGGGTGGCAGAAGGCCGTGCAGCGCACCCTCGACTGGACCGACATCGACTGACCTGAACGGAGACGGATGAATCCCCTGCCCCTGTCCCCCGCCGCTCGCACGGCGGCGATCGCGCACCTGGCGTCCAGCAGCGAGCACACCGAGCTGGACGTCCTCGTGATCGGCGGCGGCGTCGTCGGGACCGGCAGCGCCCTCGACGCGGTGACCCGCGGCCTGACGACCGGGCTCATCGAGGCCCGGGACTTCGCCTCGGGCACGTCGAGCCGCTCGAGCAAGCTGATCCACGGCGGCCTGCGCTACCTCGAGATGTTCGACTTCCGGCTCGTGGCCGAGGCGCTCCAGGAGCGGGGCCTGCTGCTGACCCGGCTCGCGCCGCACCTGGTGCGCCCCGTGCCGTTCCTCTACCCCTTGACCCACCTGGTCTGGGAGCGGCCCTACGTCGAGGCGGGCCTGACGCTCTACGACTCGATGGCCCGCGTGTCGGGGGCCTCTGCCGGCCTGCCCTGGCACAAGCACCTCACCCGGCGTGGCGCCCTCAAGGTCGCCCCCGCCCTGAAGAAGTCCGCCCTGACCGGTGCGGTCCAGTACTACGACGCCAAGGTCGACGACGCCCGTCACACGATGGAGCTGGCCCGAACCGCCGCGACCTACGGCGCGCACGTCGCCACCCGGGTGGCGGCCGTCGGCTTCATCCGCCAGGGCGAGCGGGTCACCGGGGTGCGGGCCGTCGACAAGGTCACCGGGCGCGAGTTCGAGATCCACGCCCGCCAGGTCGTCAACGCGACCGGGGTCTGGACCGACGAGACGCAGGCGATGATCGGCGAGCGCGGCCAGTTCCACGTCCGGGCCTCCAAGGGCATCCACCTCGTCGTGCCCCGTGACCGCATCCACTCCACGTCCGGGATCATCCTGCGCACCGAGAAGTCGGTCCTGTTCGTCATCCCCTGGGGCCGGCACTGGATCATCGGCACGACGGACACCGACTGGAGCCTCGACAAGGCCCACCCCGCCGCGACATCCGCCGACATCGACTACCTCCTCGACCACGTCAACGGCTTCCTCACGACACGGCTGACCCACGCGGACGTCGAGGGGGTGTATGCCGGGCTGCGGCCGCTGCTCGCCGGCGAGAGCGACGAGACGTCGAAGCTCTCCCGCGAGCACGTCGTCGCCCACCCGGCGCCCGGGCTCGTCGTCGTGGCCGGGGGGAAGTACACGACCTACCGGATCATGGCCCGGGACGCGATCGACGAGGCCTCGCGCGCCCTCGGCGGATCGGTGCCCGACTCGACCACCCAGGACATCCCCATGGTCGGCGCCGTCGGATACCAGGCCGTCTGGAACGGCCGCTCGGCGATGGCCAGGCAGGCGGGGCTGCACGTCGAGCGGGTCGAGAAGATGCTGCTGCGCCACGGCGTCCTCACGAGCGAGGTCCTCGAGCTCATCCGCGAGCGGCCCGAGCTGCGCGAACCGCTCCCCGGCGGCGAGGACTACCTCAAGGCCGAGATCGTCTACGCCGCCTCCCACGAGGGTGCCCTGCACCTCGACGACGTCCTCGCCCGGCGCACCCGCCTCTCGATCGAGACGTGGGACCGTGCCGTGGGCGCCTCCCGGGCCGCCGCCGAGCTCGTCGCGCCGATCCTCGGCTGGGACGCCGCGACGATCGACAACGAAGTGGAGCACTACCAGCAGCGGGTCGAGGCGGAGCGCGTCTCGCAGACGATGCCGGACGACTGGTCGGCCGACGAGGCCCGGCTCCAGGCCCCGGACATCAACGGCTGAGGCCGCGGCCCCGTGCAGGACACCACTCGGCATACGGGGTCCCTCGGCCGTGGCACCATGTGCAGGTGAGCGAAGAACAGCAGCAGAGCGAGAACCGCGCCCGCCCCACCACCGACGAGTTCCGGGAGTTCGTCAAGTCCGGCTGGGCTGCGCGATCGAGCACCTCGCCCGAGCGGGCCGAGGTCGCCGCGTACGCCGAGCGTCGGCGCGACGCGGTCAGCGACCGCTTCCCCGGTGAGCGGCTCGTCGTGCCCGCCGGCGGCCTCAAGGTGCGCAGCAACGACTGCGACTACGTCTTCCGGCCGCACAGTGCCTTTGCCCACCTCACCGGGTTCGGGAGCGACCAGGAGCCCGACGCCGTGCTCGTCCTCGAACCGCGCGCCGAGGGCGGTCACGACGCCGTGCTCTTTTTCCGGCCGTGGGGGGGCCGGGACTCGGACGAGTTCTTCGGCGACACCCGCTACGGCGAGTTCTGGGTGGGGCCCCGCCCGAGCCTCGAGGACATCGAGGCGGAGTTCGGCCTGGTCGCTCGGCACATCGACGAGTTCGCCGACGCCGTCGGCAAGGACGCGGGGCAGGTGACGGTCCGGGTCGTCCGGGATGCCGACCGCGACGTCGCGGGACAGGTCGACGCGGCACGTAGCATCGCCGCCGCAGAGGCCGAAACCTCCACGGCGGCAACGGATCTCGACGACGAGCTGGCTGCCTTCCTCTCGAGTCTGCGACTGGTCAAGGACGAGTGGGAGATCGACCAGATGCGGCAGGCCGTCGCCGCGACCCACACCGGGTTCGAGAAGGTCATCGCCGGGCTGCGCGACGCCGTGTCGAACGGCCGGGGCGAGCGGTGGGTCGAGGGTGTCTTCGGCCTCCACGCCCGGCACGAGGGCAACGGCATCGGCTACGACTCGATCTGCGCGAGCGGCGACCACGCCACAACGCTGCACTGGATCAGGAACACCGGTGAGGTCCGCGAGGGCGAGCTGCTGCTGCTCGACGCCGGGGTGGAGGTCGAGTCCCTCTTCACCGCCGACATCACCCGCACCCTGCCGGTCGACGGCATCTTCACCGAGGCCCAGCGCACGATCTACGACGCGGTGTATGCCGCGCAGCAGGCGGGCATCGCCGCGGTCCGGCCCGGCGCCAGGTTCTCCGACATCCATGACGCGGCGATCCGCGTCATCGCCGAGCACCTGCACGCGTGGGGCCTGCTCCCCGAGGGAGTAGACGTCGAGGCGACCCTGGACAAGGAGCACGGGCAGTACCACCGTCGGTGGATGGTCCACGGCACGAGCCACCACCTCGGCATCGACGTGCACGACTGCGCCCTCGCGACCCGGGCGGACTACATGGACGCCGAGCTGGTCCCGGGGATGATCCTCACGGTCGAGCCCGGGCTCTACTTCAAGGCCGAAGACGACCTCGCCCCGGAGGCGTTCCGCGGTACCGGAGTCCGGATCGAGGACGACGTCCTCGTCACCGCCGACGGCCACGAGAACCTGTCTGCGGCGATGCCCCGCAGCTCTGACGAGGTCGAGGCCTGGCTGGCTGGCATCCGGCGCGGCTGACCCCCGGACCGCCCCACCCTGCCGGCTCTGCTGACCCCCGACCACCTCGCACTTCGCAGAGTTGTCGCCCGGAGAGGGTTACAGCTCTCCGAGATCCCCCGTGGGCCTCAGACCGGCGCGCCCCCGTCGGAGCGGTCGGTGATGTTCGGCCCGGCTCCGCCCTGGCCCGAGGCCGCGCCACCGGGGAATCCCGCCGTGGCGACGCCGGCCTTGGCCAGGATCTCGCGCGCCCGGAGCGCGTGCTTGTGCTCGACGAGCACCTCGTACTTGCTCGGGACGACCTGGCTGACCGACATGAAGTCGCGGTGCCCCCCGGTGGCCGCATAGGTGATGGCACCCCAGACCGCACCGAAGATCGCCCCGAACACCATCGTCGACGCCACCAGCGAGAAGACGTTGTTCTGACCGGCGAAGAGGGCGAAGATCAGCCCGACGAACAGCCCGAGCCAGACGCCGGAGAGCGCCCCACCGATGAGGGCTCGCCCCCACGTCAGTCGTCCGGTGATGCGCTCGAGCTGCTTCAGCTCGGTGCCGACGATGAGGCAGTTCTCCACGGGGAACTGGTTGTCGGACAGGGTGTCCACGGCCTTCTGCGCATCCTCGTAGGCATCGAACGTGCCGAGCGACATGGGGTACTCGAGTGCCAGCCTGGCGCGGACGGCACGGAGGGTGCCCGGTTGCATGCTCATGGGGCCAGTCTCTCAGACGGGACGGCTCGACGGAGACGGGCGGGGCCGTGATGACGGGCTGTGCCGGATCGTGACCTGTCGACGTCTGTCTCGTCGTGATCCGGGGGTGCCGCCGCTAGATCTTGTAGTCCTCGAGGAGGCGCCGCCCGATGATCATCTTCTGGATATCGGCCGTGCCCTCCCCGATGAGCAACATCGGCGCCTCGCGGTAGAGGCGCTCGATCTCGTACTCCTTGGAGTAGCCGTAGCCGCCGTGGATGCGGAAGGAGTCCTCCACGACCTGTGAGCAGTACTCGGACGCAAGGTACTTGGCCATGCCTGCCTCGAGGTCGTTGCGCTCGCCGGAGTCCTTCTTGCGGGCGGCCTTGACCATCATCTCGTGACCGGCCTCGACCTTGACCGCCATGTCGGCGAGCCGGAAGAGCACGGCCTGGTGCTCGACGATCTTCTTCCCGAAGGTCTCACGCTGCTGCGCATAGGCGACTCCGAGCTCGAAAGCC
>NZ_JBKJPP010000128.1:0-4840 GCF_046595215.1 Lapillicoccus sp.
GTGCTCCTGCTCGTCGTCCTAGCCGTGATGACGCTCGAGATGGCCATGGGCTTCGCCATTGCCGTCCTCGTCCACCGTCGGCGTGGCAGCGACATGACCGACATGGCGGGAGACCTCTCCGGATGAGCCTGCTCGCCTGGTCGCTCCCCGTCGTACCCGCCGTGGCCGGCGCCGCGCTGGCCCTAACCCGCCCTACGTCACGCCGGCTGGCCCACGGCGCCACCCTCACCGCCGCGGGAGCCACCCTGGCCCTGACCCTCGTCGCGGCGGTGGCACGGCCGAGCGCGAGCACCCCGTTCCTGCTCGGCAGCGACCTGGGGCTGCGCGTCGACGGTCTCGCCGCCGTCGTCTCGGTCACCGTAGCCGCCGTCGCTCTGCTGGCGCTGACCTTCGCCACCGGCGGTGAGCGCGACGTCGAGCAGGCGCCGGGTCGGTTCGGTGGTCTCATGCTCCTGTTCACCGCCGCCGTGCTGGTCACCGTGACCGCCACGACACTACCGACGCTGCTGCTCGCCTGGGAGGTAATGGGCGCGACGTCGTACGCGCTCATCGGCTTCTCGTGGCGCGACCCGGAGCGGGTCTCGTCGGGTCTCGTCGCCTTCGCCACCACCCGCGCCGCCGACCTCGGGCTCTACGTCGCCGCGGCCGCAGCCCTTGCGGGCGGGCACGGGCTCGCCCTGACCGACCTCGCCCTGGCCGACCCCGGCCCGCGCACCGTCGTCGCCGCAGGCATCGCGGTCGCCGGACTGGGCAAGGCCGCGCAGCTACCCTTCTCTTTCTGGCTGTCGCGGGCCATGGTCGGCCCGAGCCCCGTGAGCGCCCTGCTGCACTCCGCCGCCATGGTCGCTATGGGCGGATACCTGCTGCTGAGGGTGCCCGACCTGCTCACCGCCACCTGGGTCGGCACGGCCACCGCCTGGGTGGGCGCGGTCACCGCGGTCGTGCTCGGTGTCGTCGCGATCGCCCAGCGCGATCTCAAGCAGGTTCTCGCCGCCTCGACCGCCTCGCAGCTCGGCTTTGTCGTGCTTGCCGCCGGAGTCGGCGGGGTCGCCGCCGGCACCACCCAGCTCGTCGCCCACGCCGCGACCAAGGCGCTGCTCTTCCTCGTCGCCGGCGCCTGGCTGTCGGCCCTCGGCACCAAGGCGCTGCCGGCGCTGCGCGGCACGGCGCGGCGCTGGCCCCTCGTCGGCGCGCTGGCCACCGTCGGCCTGTTGTCCCTCGCCGGGGTCGCGCCGCTGGCCCTGTGGGCGAGCAAGGAGGCGGTGCTCGCCTCGGTCGTCGAGCGCTCCACTGCGCTCTACGCGGTGGGTCTGCTCGGTACCGCGCTATCCGCCGGCTACGCCGGCCGGGTCCTCGCGGTCGTGTGGGCGCCGCTCGCCGAGGACGACGGCCGGAAGGGGGCCGCCCGGCTCGACACCGAGGAGGACGGCACCCGGAGGGTGTCGACGCCCATGCTCGCGCCGATGGCCGTGCTGGCGCTCGGTGCCGCCGTCCTCGGGGCGCTCGTCCTGCCGCCGGTCGGTGCGGCCCTCGCCGGAGAGGTCGGCGAGCACGGCGCCACAACGCCCGCAGGGGTCGAGCTGGTCGTCTCCGCCCTGCTCGCCCTCGCCGTCGCCGCTCTCGCGTGGAGGGTCACCCTGCCGACCCCGGCGTGGGCCCGCGACTGGCTGCACCTCGAGACCGCCGTGCGACGCGTCGTAGTGGACCCGACCGACCGGTTGGCCGCGGCGCTGGCGCGCTTCGACGACGAGGTCCTGGCCGAAGCCGTGGACTCGACGGCTCGCGCCACCCTCCGGCTCGCCGCCCTGGCCGACCGGTTCGACCACCGGGTCGTCGAGCGGGCGGTGAAGGGTCTGGCCCGCTCCGCGCGGCACGCCGGAAGCCTGGCCCGCCGACCGCAGACCGGCCAGCTGCACCAGTACTACCTCCAGAGCGTCGCCGTCCTCGCGGTCGCTGCCGTCCTCCTCGTCCTCGTCAGGTGACCTCATGCTGTCCGTGACCGTCTTCCTCCCCCTCGCCGTGGCCCTCGCCCTGGCCGTCGTCCCGGTGCCCGCCGCGCTCGCGCGCTGGACCTGGCTTGCGACCTCGGGGGCGGTAGTCGCTCTCGTCGGGACCGTCTGGGTCGGCCGCGACCCCGGGGTGGGCGGGCTCACGGCCGAGGCGCAGGTGCCGTGGATCCCCAGCATCGGCTCGAGCTACCACATCGGCGTCGACGGGCTCTCGCTGCCGCTGCTCGCCCTCACCGCGGTCATCTTCGTCGCCTGCGCCGTCCACTCGATGCGCCAGGACGACCGGCCGCGGCCGCACGCAGCGCTCTTCCTCTTCCTCGAGAGCACCTGCCTCGGGCTTTTCGTCGCGCAGGACCTCATCCTCTTCTTCGTCTTCTTCGACCTGTCGATCGTCGGGATGTACTTCGCGATCTCGCGCTGGGGCCACGGTGACCGCGCCCGCTCGGCCCTGACCTTCTTCCTCTACACCTTCCTCGGGTCGCTGGCCCTGCTCGGCGGCTTCATCGGGCTCTCCGTCTACGCGGACCCGCACACCTTCGACATCCCCGCCCTCGTGAGATCCGCTCCGCTGCAAGGGCACTCACTCGCCGGTGGCCTCGTCCTCGCCGCCCTGCTGCTCGGCCTCGCGGTCAAGACCCCGACCGTCCCTTTCCACACCTGGCTGCCCCCGGCCCACACCGACGCCCCCACTGTCGGGTCGGTGGTGCTCGCCGGGGTGCTACTCAAGATGGGCACCTACGGCTTCGTGCGGGTGGCCATGCCGATGCTCCCCGACTCGTGGCGGGCCTGGTCGTGGGTGATCATCGCCGTCGGTGTCGTCTCGGTGCTCTACGGCGCGCTGGTCGCCCTAGCGCAAAGCGACCTCAAGCGGATGGTCGCCTACACCTCGGTCAACCACATGGGTTACGTCGTGCTGGGCGTCGGTGTCGCCGGTCTCGTCGCGCCCAGCGACGCGGCGGCCCGCGAGGCCGCGGTCACCGGGGCGGTGACCCAGATGGTCAGCCACGGGCTCATCACCGGCGCGCTCTTCCTCCTCGTCGGGGTGCTGCACGAGCGCCGGGGCACCTACGCCATGGGCGCGTACGGCGGCCTGGCCGGCCCGGCCCCGCGCCTAGCCACGCTCTTCGCGCTCGCCGCGTTCGCCTCGCTCGGGCTGCCCGGATTCAGCGGCTTCGTCGCGGAGTTCCAGGTCTTCACCGGCAGCATCGCCCTCGCCCCCGTGACGGCGGTCTCCCTGCTCGGCATCCTCGTGACGGCGGCCCTCTTCCTGCGTGCCCTCCAGCGGGTCTTCACCGGACCGACGACCGGCAAGGCAGAGAACTTCGCCGACCTGCGCGCCCACGAGTGGGTGTCGGCCGGCCTGCTCGTCGGGCTGGCCGTCGTCGTCGGGATCGTGCCGCGGGTGGTCCTCGACACGATCGCCCCGGCGGCGCGCAGCGTGGTCGAGCTGGTGAGCCGGTGAACAGGTCACCGTGTACATGGGCGTGGACATAAAGTATGGACAAAAGCGTGGGCGCCCTGCTGCCCGAGCTGAGCCTACTGGCCGGCTCGCTCGTCGTGCTACTGGCCGGATCGTTCCTGCCCCGTCACCGGCTCGGTTGGGTGCGCGCGCTCACCGCCGTCTCGCTGCTCAGCAGCGGGGGCAGTGCCGCGGTGGCTCTCGCCGGCCCCGACCGGCTGGTCTACGACGGGACTTTCGCCGTCGACCCGGCCACCGGTGCGGTGCGCCTGATCGCCACGATCGCCACGCTTCTCGTCGTCGCCCTCGCCGGCGACGAGCTGCGCGAGCACCTGCGTCAGGCCGAGATCTGCTGCCTGCTCCTGCTGGCGACCCTGGGCACAGTGGTGCTCGCTGGCGCGCATGACCTGCTCCTCGTGGTCACCGGCTTCGTCCTGGCCAGCGTGCCGCTCTACGCGCTCGTCGGCCTCACCCGCACCTCCGCCGCGGCGGAGGCCGCGCTCAAAACCTACTTCTTCGGGTCCCTCTTCGGCATCGTGCTGATGGCCGGGGTGGTCGTGCTCTACGGCCTGGGCGGCGAGACGGCGTACACCGCGCTCACCGGCGCGCTCACGGGCGCCCCTCGGGGGCCGCTGACGGTCGCCACCGTCGCGGTGGTGGGCGGTCTGATGTTCAAGGCCGGCGCGGTGCCCGGGCATTTCTGGGTGCCCGACGCGGCCCAGGGGTCCTCGTCCTTCGCGGCGTCGTTCCTCACGACAGTGCCGAAGCTCGGGGCGCTTGTCGCGGTCTACCGGCTCGTCGTGATGCTGCCCGCCGACTCGCGCGCGCCGCTGCTCGTCGGCGTGCTCGCGGTGGTCAGCATGACACTAGGCAACCTCGCCGCCTTCGGGCAGGACGACCCCCGCCGCCTCCTGGGGTGGTCGACCGTGAGCCAGGCGGGATATCTCCTCGTCCCCGTCGCCGTGGCCGGGCGGACCACGCTGGCCCTCGGGGCACTGCTGGTCTACCTAGCCGGCTACGCCGTCACCAACGTCACCGCCTTCGCCGTCGTGGCCGCGCTCCCGCAGCGCCGGACGCTGACGTCGTACGCAGGGCTTGGATCCGAGCGCCCCTGGCTGGCAGCGCCACTCGTCGTCAGCCTGCTCGGCCTGGTCGGCACGCCCCCCACCGCCGTCTTCATCGGCAAGCTCGCGGTCGCCACTGCCGCCTGGGCGGGTGGAGCGCCGTGGCTCACCGCCGCCGTCCTGATCAACTCCGTCGCGAGCCTCTTCTACTACCTGCGCTGGATCGCCCCACTGCTGCGCCGGCCCCCAGCCCATCCCGAACCCGCCGGGACCCGCGGGATAGGCGGCGCGCGCGCGTGGGCACTGGC
>NZ_JBKJPP010000151.1:0-21134 GCF_046595215.1 Lapillicoccus sp.
GGCGAAGTACGACGTGATCCGCGGGCACTGCGAGGCGGTGGGCCGCGACTATGGCGACATCGAGAAGACGGTGATCAGCCGGGTGAACCTCGCCGAGGAGAGCGTTGACGAGGTCGTGGAGCGGTTCGGTCGGCTGGGCGCCATCGGCACCCAGCACGTCATCGTCGGCCTGGCCGGGGTCCACGAGGAGGGCGCCTTCGAGAAGGTGCCCGACCTGGTCGCCCAGGTGAGCGCCCTGGCATGACGGGCGCCGACGCCATCATCGTCGGCGCCGGGCTCGCGGGGCTCGTCGCCGCCACCGAGTTGACCGCTGCCGGCAAGCGGGTGCTCGTCCTCGAGCAGGAGTCGCGCGCCAACCTCGGCGGCCAGGCGTTCTGGTCACTAGGCGGGCTCTTTCTCGTGGACTCCCCCGAGCAGCGCCGGATGGGGATCACGGACTCCGTCGAGCTGGCGTGGCAGGACTGGCTGGGGACGGCCGGGTTCGACCGCCCCGAGGACCACTGGCCGGGACTTTGGGCCCGCGCCTACGTCGAGTTCGCGGCCGGCGAGAAGCGGTCCTGGCTGCACGAGCAGGGCATGCGCTGGTTCCCCGTCGTGGGCTGGGCAGAGCGGGGGGCCGGCGACGCCGCAGGGCCGGGCAACTCCGTCCCACGGTTCCACATCACCTGGGGGACCGGGCCGGGAGTTCTGGAACCGTTCGTGCGCAAGGCGATCGAGGCCGAACGCGCCGGTCTGCTGACCTTTGCCTTCCGTCACCGGGTCGACGAGCTCGTCGTCGCGGACGGCGCCGTGACCGGGGTCCGCGGCACGGTGCTCGCCCCGGCATCCGAGCAGCGTGGCGTCCCGACGAACCGCGACGTGGTCGGCGACATCGACCTGTCGGCGCAGGTGGTCGTCCTCACGACCGGAGGCATCGGGGCCGACCACGACCTCGTCCGCACGCACTGGCCGGCCCGGCTCGGCCTGCCGCCCGGGTCGATGGGCACCGGCGTGCCCGCCCACGTCGACGGCCGGATGCTCGCCATCGCCGAGGGCGCAGGGGCGAGCGTGATCAACCGCGACCGGATGTGGCACTACGTCGAAGGGATCCGCAACTGGGACCCGATCTGGCCCGGGCACGCGATCCGGATCCTGCCCGGCCCGTCCTCGATGTGGTTCGACGGGGCCGGGCGACGGCTGCCCGCACCCCTCTTCCCCGGCTTTGACACCCTGGGGACCCTCGCCCACCTGCGCGCCAGCGGCCACGACCACTCCTGGTTCGTCCTCACCCGCACGATCATCGAGAAGGAGTTCGCCCTCTCCGGCTCGGAGCAGAACCCCGACCTCACCGGCAAGTCCATCCCCCAGGTGCTCGGTCGGGCCCGGCCCGGCCTCGCCGCGCCGCTGCAGGCGTTCCTCGACCACGGCGAGGACTTCGTCACCGCTACGACGATCGTCGAGCTCGTGGCGAAGATGAACGCCCTGACGCCGCAGGCGCCCCTGGACCCCGCGGAGATCGAGCGGCAGGTCGTCGAGCGCGACCGGCAGATGGACAACGACTTCAGCAAGGACGCCCAGGTCACCGCGATCCACGGCGCGCGGAAATACCGCGGTGACAGGCTGATCCGCACCGCCAGGCCCCACAAGCTCCTCGACCCGGCACACGGTCCCCTCATCGCGGTCCGGCTGGGCATCGTCACCCGCAAGACGCTGGGCGGGCTCGAGACCGACCTCGCCGCACGCGTCCTGGGCGGCGGCGGAGAACCGGTCCCCGGCCTGTATGCCGCGGGGGAGGTCGCCGGGTTCGGTGGCGGCGGGGTGCACGGCTACCGCTCGCTCGAGGGCACCTTCCTCGGCGGCTGCCTCTTCTCGGGCCGCACGGCCGGCAGGGCCGCCGCACAGGCGATCTGACGGCATACCGGAGCCGGGACGGTGCCCGCCCGGCTTCGCTAGGGTGACGGGGTGGCTCTCGAGAACAGACCGTCGCGGATCATCCTCGTGCGTCACGGCGAGTCGGAGGGAAATGTCGACGACACGGTCTACGAGACGGTGCCCGATCACGCGCTCTCGTTGACCGACAGGGGGATTCGGCAGGCCGCGGCGACCGGGCAGCGACTCCGGGACCTCCTCGACGGGGAGTCTGTCATGGTGTATGCGTCGCCCTACATCCGGTCGAAACAGACGATCGAGGCCCTGGACCTGGGCGTTGGGCTCGATGACGTCCGGTTCGAGCCGCGGCTGCGCGAGCAGGACTGGGCCAACTTCCAGGACCCGGCGGACGTGGCCGCACAGAAGGCACGGCGCGACGAGTACGGGCACTTCTACTATCGCTTCACCCAGGGGGAGTCCGGCTCGGACGTCTACGACCGGGTGAGCACGTTCCTCGAGTCGATGTTCCGCAACTTCGAGACGCACTCGGCGCCGCGCAACCTCCTCATCGTCACCCACGGCCTGACCATGCGGCTGTTCTGCATGCGCTGGTTCCACTGGAGCGTCGAGTACTTCGAGGCCCTGCGGAACCCCGCGAACGGGGCCGTGGTGGTGCTCGAGCTGCAGGCCGACTTCCGCTACCGCCTGGCCCGGCCGTTCAACCAGTGGGACCGGGACTACGTGCCCTCGGCGCGTGAACGCAGCTCGTGGCGTTGACCGCCTGAGATCGCCTCGGACGTCGCCTCCGCAGGACAGCCGGTCAGAGGTACTGCCCCGTCGACCCGGCCGGCCCGCCGGGACGACCCGGGTCGGGGGCGGGCATTCCGGGGCCGTCCTGCTCGGCCTGCCCGGCGGCCGGGTGTCCGGGCGGCAGGGCCCGGCGCATGCCCTGGAGCTGCTGCTGGGCGGCCATCTGCTGGGCGAAGAGCGCGGTCTGGATGCCGTGGAAGAGACCTTCGAGCCAGCCGACGAGCTGGGCGTGGGCGATCCGCAGCTCGGCGTCCGAGGGCGCGGCCCCACTGAACGGGAGGGCGATCCGGTCCAGCTCCTCGACCAGCTCCGGCGCCAGACCCGCCTTGAGCTCCTGGATCGAGCGCTTGTGGATCTCGGCGAGGCGCGTGCGCCCGGCCTCGTCCAGCGGCGCGTTGCGCACCTCCTCGAGGAGGGTCTTGATCATCGAGCCGATCCGCATGACCTTGGCCGGCTGCTCGACGAGATCGCTCGGGTCCGTCGCCCCGTCGGCCGCGCCCTTCGCGGGCGAGACGCCCATGCCGTCCTGCGTCACGACAACGACCCGCTGCTGGTCGTCCCCGTCGGCGCCTTGCTGTCTGCCCTGCTGCCTGTCCTGCTCCTGCGTCATGCGCCCATCCTGCCCCATCGCCGGAACCGAGTTGCCGGGAACGGCAGGGGCCGACGTCAACGCCGGACCCCTGCCGCCCGGTGGCTACCACAGGGGCAGGGTGGCCCGACGGCGTCGGGACCACACGGGCAGCCATGTCCATCATGGACCTTCGGCGGACCCCACGGCATGGTCGCAACGGGTGGTTGTCCGTGGCGGGTGCCGGACATGGGGCGGGATGTGCCGGCCCGGTCGGACCTCGGGCGCATCCCAGGCGGGTCACAAGGTGAGCAGGATCTTGCCGATGTGGGTGGACGCCTCCAGCTCGCGGTGGGCGTCGGCCGCCCGCTCGAGTGGATAGGTCGAGTGGACGACGGGGCGCACCCGCCCCGCCACGATGAGCGGCCAGACGTGCTCGCGGACCGCCGCGACGATCGCCGCCTTCTCGTCGGCGGGGCGCGCCCGCAGGGTCGTCGCGATCAGGGCGCACCGCTTGGCGAGCATCGTCCCCAGGTCGATCTCGGCGGTGCGCCCGCCCTGCAGGCCGATGACGACGAGCCGGCCGTTGACGGCGAGCAGCTCGACGTTGCGGGCGAGGTACTTCGCCCCGATGTTGTCGAGGATGACGTCGGCGCCGTGGCCGTCGGACGCGCCACGGACCTTCTCGACGAAGTCCTCCTCGCGGTAGTTGACGAGGATCTCGGCCCCCAGCTCACGGCATACCTCGAGCTTTGAGGCTGACCCGGCGGTGACGGCGACGCGGGCTCCGACCTCGCGGGCGAGCTGGATCGCCATGGTGCCGATGCCGGAGGACCCGCCGTGGACGAGGAGGACCTGGCCGGGCTTGAGGTTCGCGGTCATGAAGACGTTGGACCACACCGTCGACGTCACCTCCGGCAGGGCCGCGGCGTGCGCGACGTCGATTCCCTGCGGCACCGGGAAGAGCTGGCCGGCCGGGACCGCCACCTGCTCCGCGTAGCCACCGCCGGTCAGCAGCGCGCAGACCTCGTCGCCCACCTGCCACCCGTCCACGCCGTCGCCGAGCGTCGAGATCCGGCCGCTCACCTCGAGCCCGGGCAGGGGCGAGGAGCCCTTCGGCGGGTCGTAATGCCCCATCCGCTGCATGACGTCCGCCCGGTTGACGCCGGCGGCGACGACGTCCACGACGACCTCACCGGGACCGGCGGTCGGGGCAGCGACGTCGGCGAGGACGAGCGCGTCGGCGTCGCCGGGGACAGGGAGGGTAATGGCCTTCATGGCCCGAGCCTACGGCGGGCGGCCTCGAGGGCCTCGGGGGTGTCGACGTCGAGCGACTCCTCGTCGGGGACCAGCAGGCCCTCGTGCGCGATCGCTTCCAAGAGGAGCCGGGCGCTGCGACCCGACGGGTCGTGCGGCAGCGCCTCGCGCAGGGCGTCCGTCCGGTATGCCGTGAACAGCGGGTTGGCGCGCTGGTCACCGTCGCGGGCGGTCACCGCGCCGGTGGCCGGGTCGGCCTCCAGGGTGTCGACGAGACGTGCTGCCCACGGTCCGGCGAAGGGCATGTCCCCGGCGATGACGACGACGACATCGGCGGTGACGCCACGGATCCCGGCGGCGATGCCGGCGAGCGGGCCACCGCCGGGTGGGTCCTCCCGGGTCCACGTGACCTCACGCGCGAGGGGTCGTGGCGTGCCGACAGCGACGACGGACCAGTCCAGGGGGAGGGCGTCCACAAGGTGTTCGAGGACCGTGGAGTCGCCGAGGACTTGACGGGTCTTGTCAGCACCGAAGCGGACGGACCCGCCACCGCAGAGGACGATCGCCGTGACGGTCATGTGTGGACCATCCTGCCGCAGGCCTGGGGGTTGACGCTGAGTCAAGGGGGTTGACGCCGCCTGCAGGCAGCGTCAACCCCCTTGACTCAGCGTCAACCCCACGTCGCGGGGTCAACCCCACGCCTGCGGGGTCAGTCGGCCTCGGCGATGCAGGCGGTGCCGACCCGGCGAAACCCCACGGCGGCATAGATCCGGGCCACGTCCTCGTCCTGGGCCCCGCAGAACACCGTCGTCACCCCGCTGGCGAGCGCCTCCCGGGCCAGGGCCGCCGCCACGGCCCCGGCGATGCCGCGCCGCCGGAAGGCGGGGAGCACCCCGACCCCGACGATCTCGGTGACCCCGCCGCGGGGGTTGTGGCTGCCCCCTCCGACCGGGCCCGCCTGCGCGTCGACGGCCCCCACGAGCACGGAGCGGCCGGCGGCGATCCCGGCAGCGGTCCGGGCGGCGGCGTCCGGGTCGGCTGCCGCCTCAGCATCCCTTTCCGCGACGGAGGCCACGCCGACACCGGTCCCGGCGTGGCCGAAGCCGACTGCGATCGCGGCGTACACCAGTCCGAGCTCCGCGTCGTCGGCCGCGATGACGTGCACGTCCACGTCAGACGTGCCGAGGTCGCGGCTGCGAGCCGCTGGTTCGCCGACCAGGACGAGCAGCGGGCACTCCTCGACCCGCATCCCGGCCGCCCGGGCGGCCGAGAACAGCGTCGGCGTCGTCTCGTGGACCCACTCGAGCGCGCGCGGGACGCCCAGTTCGCGCTGCCGGTTGAGGACGGCCCGGACGTCGTCGGCCGTGATCTGGTCCGGGCCGCTCCGCCGCGGCGTGCCGTCGAGTCGTGGCCGGGCGTAGTAGGGCCAGCTGTCGAGGGCCACGAAGAGGGTGAGGGGACCGTGTTCCTCGATGTCCGAGGCCCCCCGCGGCACCGTGTCGTAGTAGGCCTCCAGCCGGTTCCGCAGCGCAGCAGTCACCCTCGCATTTTCGCAGCCGGACTCCCCGGGGTCACCCGGTTTACGGAATGGCCGACGGATCCGGACCGCCGGGCTCGTCTCACCCCGGGGCTCGGCCGCGACCGAGCCGGCCAGAGAGGGCGTCGGCGCTCGCCGAGACCGCCGTCGCGAGCCGCAGCCGTTCTGCCGCGACGACCCCGGCCCCCTCGAACGTCAGCGCGAACGCCGCCACCGGGTGACCACGGTGGTCGAGGACCGCCGCGGCCACCGAGGAGAAGTCCGGCGTCACGGTGCCCTCCTCCACGGCATACCCCCGCGCGCGCACCCCGCTGAGGAGCGAGCGCAGCTGGGCCAGGGACGTCGGCCCGCAGCCCTGTCGCTGGACGAAGGCGTCGCGAGAGGGATAGAGCGCGCGCACCTGTGCCGCGGGCAGCCCGGCCAGCATCGCCAGCCCGCTCGCCGTCAGCTGCGCGGGCAGCCGCACGCCGACGTCGCTGACGAGGGACGGGCGTCGCGGCGCGCGCTCCTCGATGAGGTAGAGCACGTCGCTGCCGTGCAGCACGGCAAAGTGCGCGTTGTGCCGGGTCTCGTCGACGAGCCGGGTGAGGATCGGGCGGGCCAGCCGCTGCAGCGGGGCCTGGCGCGAGTAGGCCGACCCCAACTCGAACGCCGCAACGCCGAGGCCGTAGCGCCGCTCCTCCGGCAGGTGGACGACGAACCCGTGCTCCTGCAGGACGGCGAGCAGGTGGTAGGTCGAGGACCGCGCGAGGCCGAGCTGCCGGGCGATCGCCGCCGCGGGCAACGGCTCGGTATGCCGTGACAGCAGTCCCAGGACCTCGAGCGCCCGGGCGGCGGCTGGGGCATTCGTCACACCGCGCAGTCTCGCAGCGACGCCGTCCGGGTGGCACCGTAGGGCGGGTGTCGTCAGAGCGCCAGACCGAGCCGTCCCGGCCGGGGCACCGACCGGGGCACCGGCCGGGCGACCCGGCGTACCGGCGTATCTCTGCGGCCCTGTTCGCCGCGGGCCTCGCGACGTTCGCGCAGCTCTACTCGACCCAGCCCCTCCTGCCGGAGCTCGCCCAGCGCTTCTCCCTGTCCGCCGCCCAGAGCGCGTTGAGCGTCTCGGCCGCGACCCTCGGGCTCGGGCTGGCGCTGCTCGTCGTCGGCCCGGTCACCGAGGTCCTCGGCCGGACGCCGCTGATGCACGCGTCGCTGCTGGCCTCGAGCGTCATCGGCCTGCTCTGCGCCCTCGCGCCGAGCTGGCCCGTGCTGCTCGTCCTGCGCGGGCTGCAGGGCGTCGCCCTCGCCGGGCTGTCGGCGGTGGCGATGGCCTACCTTCGCGAGGAGGTCCACGCCGACGCGCACGGGCGGGCGAGCGGGCTCTACATCGGCGGCACCGCGCTCGGCGGGATGCTCGGCAGGCTCCTCGCCGGCGGCGTCGGCGACGTCGCCGGCTGGCGGTGGGCGCTCGGCGCGATCGGGCTGCTGGGCCTCGGCTGCGCCATCGTGGTCCGCCTCACCCTGCCGCCCTCGCGCAACTTCCGGCGGGCGCCGTCCGGCCTCGCCCATGCACGCGAGTCGACGCGCCAGATCCTTACGGACCCGGCCCTGCTCGCGCTCTATGTCTTCGCCTTCCTCGGGATGGGCGCGTTCGTCGCCACCTACAACGCCCTCGGGTTCCGGCTCGCGTCGCCGCCCTACCTCCTCGGCCTCGGCGTCGCCAGCCTCGTCTACCTCAGCTATGCCCTCGGGTCGGTCTCCTCGACGTATGCCGGACGGCTCGCGGACCGGATCGGCCGTCGGGCGGTCATGCCGATGGCGGTGCTCGTCGGCAGCGCCGGGCTCGTCGTGACCCTCGCCGCGCCGCTGCCCCTCGTCGTCGCCGGGATCGCGCTGATGACGGCGGGGTGGTTCGCGGCCCACGGCGTGGCAAGTGGGTGGGTCTCGGCGCGGGCCCACCTCGGCGGGGGCGGCACCGGGCAGGCGTCGTCGTACTACCTCTTCGCCTACTACCTCGGCTCGTCCGTCTTCGGGGGACTCTCCGGGCTGGCGTGGACCGCCGGCGGCTGGGGTGAGGTCGTCCTCGTCGTCGGGGCGCTCATGGGCGTGTCACTGGTGGCGGCGTTCGCGCTGCGGCGGATCCCCAGCCTGAGCGAGGCGCCGCACGAGGGCCGCGACCCGATCGCGCAGTAGCCACGTCTCGGATGCGAGACACAATCGCCGACGTCGGGCGCGCAGGACCGGCCTGCACCCGCTCCAATGGAGGCATGACGCAGACCCAGCTCCCTCCGGCACCGGCAGGGCACCCCGCCACGGTCACCGTGGGCGTCGGCGCCCTGTCCTTCGACGACGTCGTCGAGGTGACCCGCCACGACGCGAGCGTCGAGCTCGGCGCGGCGGCGCTGGACGGCATCCGCGCCAGCCGGGCCATCATCGAGGGGCTGGCCGACGACGCCCTGCCGCACTACGGGGTCTCCACCGGCTTCGGCGCCCTCGCCACGAAGCACATCCCCGCCGCGATGCGCGCCCAGCTGCAGCGCAGCCTCATCCGCTCGCACGCCGCCGGGTCGGGCGCCGAGGTCGAGCGGGAGGTCGTCCGGGCGCTCATGCTCCTCCGCCTGTCGACCCTGGCCACGGGCCGCACCGGCGTCCGCGTCGAGACCGCCCAGACCTATGCGGCGATGCTCAACGCCGGCATCACCCCGGTCGTCCACGAGTTCGGCTCGCTCGGGTGCTCCGGTGACCTCGCCCCGCTGGCCCACTGCGCGCTCGCGGCGATGGGCGAGGGCCCGGTGCGCACCCGTGACGGCGAGCTGACCGAGGCGGCAACCGCCCTGCGCGACCACGCGATCGCCCCCGTCGAGCTGCGGGAGAAGGAGGGCCTGGCCCTCATCAACGGCACCGACGGCATGCTCGGCATGCTCGTGCTCGCGATCACGGACCTGCGGATGCTGCTGACGACCGCCGACATCACCGCGGCGATGAGCGTCGAGGGGCTGCTCGGCACCGACACCGTCTTCGCCGCCGACCTGCAGGCGCTGCGTCCGCACCCGGGCCAGGCCGCCTCGGCCGGCAATCTGCGGGCCCTCCTGCGCGACAGTGGGATCCGCGCCTCGCACGACACCGACGACTGCCCCCGGGTCCAGGACGCCTACTCGCTGCGCTGCTCCCCGCAGGTCGCCGGCGGCGTCCGCGACACGGTCGACCACGCGGCCCGCGTCGCCGGGTGGGAGCTCGCCGCCGCCGTCGACAACCCCGTCGTCACCCTCGACGGCCGGGTCGAGTCGAACGGCAACTTCCACGGCGCCCCGGTCGCCTACGTCCTCGACTTCCTTGCCATCGTCGCCGCCGACCTCGCGAGCATCTCCGAGCGGCGCACCGACCGCTTCCTCGACCAGGGTCGCAGCCACGGCCTGGCGCCGTTCCTCGCCGACGACCCCGGGGTCGACTCGGGCCACATGATCGCGCAGTACACCCAGGCGGCGATCGTCTCCGAGCTCAAGCGCCTCGCCAACCCGGCCAGCGTCGACTCGATCCCCAGCAGCGCCATGCAGGAGGACCACGTCTCAATGGGCTGGTCCGCGGCCCGCAAGCTGCGCCGCAGCGTCGACGGCCTGACCCGGGTCCTCGCCGTCGAGCTCCTCACGGCAGCCCGGGGCATCGAGCTGCGCGCGCCGCTGACACCGGCCCCCGCGACGCATGCCGTGATCCGGACCCTGCGCGCGAGCACCCCCGGCCCCGGGCCCGACCGGTTCCTCGCCCCCGAGATCGAGGCTGCCGTCCGGTTCGTCGCCACCGGCTCCGCCCGGTATGCCGCGGAGCAGGTCACCGGCCCCCTCGCCTGAGCGACCCCACACCCAGGAGACCCATCGCACACCCAGGAGACCCACCATGCACGGTGCCCGCCCCGTCCGCGCCGCCCGCGGCACGACCCTCACCGCCCGGTCGTGGACGACCGAGGCCCCCCTGCGGATGCTCCAGAACAACCTCGACCCGGAGGTCGCCGAGCGCCCGGACGACCTCGTCGTCTACGGCGGCACCGGCCGGGCCGCCCGGGACTGGCCCTCCTTCGACGCCATGGTCCGCACCCTCACCACGCTGCGTCCCGACGAGACGATGCTGGTGCAGTCGGGACGCCCCGTCGGCGTCATGCAGACCCACGAGTGGGCGCCGCGCGTCCTGATCGCCAACTCCAACCTCGTCCCCGACTGGGCCAACTGGCCCGAGTTCCGCCGGCTCGAACACCTGGGACTGACGATGTACGGGCAGATGACGGCCGGCTCGTGGATATACATCGGCACCCAGGGCATCGTCCAGGGCACCTACGAGACCTTCGCGGCCATCGCCGAGAAGCGCTTCAACGGGACGCTCGCGGGCACCCTGACCCTTACCGGTGGCTGCGGCGGAATGGGCGGCGCCCAGCCGCTCGCCGTCACCCTCAACGACGGGGTCTGCCTCGTCGTCGACGTCGACCGCGCCCGCCTCGAGCGCCGGGTGGAGCACCGCTACCTCGACACCGTGGCATACGACCTCGACGACGCGGTCACGAGCGCCCTCGCGGCGAGGGCGAGCCGCACGGCATACAGCATCGGGGTGGTCGGCAACTGCGCCGAGGTCTTCCCCGAGCTGCTGCGCCGCGGCGTCGAGATCGACATCGTCACGGACCAGACGTCCGCGCACGACCCGCTGTCCTACCTGCCCGTCGGCATCGGCCTCGAGGACTGGCACGACTACGCCGACAAGAAGCCGGAGGAGTTCACCGACCGGGCGCGCGAGTCGATGGCGCGGCACGTCGAGGCGATGGTCGGCTTCATGGACCGGGGCGCCGAGGTCTTCGACTACGGCAACTCGATCCGTGACGAGGCCCGGCAGGGGGGCTACGAGCGGGCCTTCGACTTCCCCGGGTTCGTGCCGGCCTACATCCGGCCGCTGTTCTGCGAGGGCAAGGGCCCGTTCCGCTGGGTGGCGCTCTCCGGTGACCCCAAGGACATCCATGCCACCGACGCGGCCGTCATGGATCTCTTCCCCGACAACGACCGCCTGCAGAAGTGGATGCGCGGCGCACGGGACAAGATCGCCTTCCAGGGCCTGCCGGCCCGGATCTGCTGGCTCGGGCACGGCGAGCGCGACGTGGCGGGGCTGAAGTTCAACGACATGGTGGCGCGCGGCGAGGTCGCGGCGCCCATCGTCATCGGCCGCGACCACCTCGACTGCGGATCGGTCGCCAGCCCCTACCGCGAGACCGAGTCGATGCTCGATGGCTCCGACGCCATCGCCGACTGGCCCCTGCTCAACGCGCTCGTCAACACCAGCTCGGGCGCGAGCTGGGTCAGCATCCACCACGGCGGGGGCGTCGGCATCGGCCGCTCGATCCACGCCGGCCAGGTCTCCCTCGCCGACGGCACACCGCTGGCCGCCGAGAAGCTCGCCCGGGTGCTCACCAACGACCCGGGTATGGGCGTCATCCGGCACGTCGACGCCGGCTATGACCGCGCCGACGAGGTCGCCCGCGAGCGTGGCGTGCGCATCCCGATGCGGGAAGGAGCGAGACCCTGAGCGCCGGCCCCGAGCGAGATGGTCCGCCCGGCTGGACGCCGCGGGCCCCGGCCGAGAGCCTTAAGGTTGGTTCAATGACCGTGCGACCTCCTGAGTCCCCCCGTGCGTCCGGCACGTCGGTCGCCAGGGCCACCGAGCTGCCGGACGCTGGGCGCTCTTTCGACGCGATGTGGGCGGCGCTCGAGCAGGTCGGCCGCGACGCCCGCACGGGTGGCTACCGCCGCTTCGCGTGGACCCACGAGGACGCCCACCTGCGGGAGTGGTTCGCCGGGGAGTGCGCCGCCCGAGGCCAAGACGTCGTGGAGGACCGCGCCGGCAACCAGTGGGCCTGGTGGGGAGACCCCGACGTGGTCCGGGCCGACGGCACGAGCGGCGGGGTGGCCGTCGGGTCCCACCTCGACTCGGTGCCCGACGGCGGCGCCTTCGACGGCCCGCTCGGGGTCGTCTCCGCGCTGGCGGCCATCGACGGCCTCCGCGCGGCCGGGCTCACTCCCGCCGTCCCGGTCGCTGTCGTCAGCTTCGTCGACGAGGAGGGCGCCCGCTTCGGGATCGCCTGCGCCGGCTCGCGGGTCCTCACCGGGGCGCTGCCGGCAGAGCGTGCCCTGGGCCTGCGCGACGGCGACGGCCTGACGATGGCCGAGGCGCTGCAGGTGCTCGGCCGCGACCCAACGGCACTGGGCCGCGACGACGAGACGCTCCGCCGGGTCACCACCTTCGTCGAGCTCCACGTCGAGC
Organism: Lapillicoccus sp.; assembly: GCF_046595215.1. NCBI lineage: Bacteria > Bacillati > Actinomycetota > Actinomycetes > Micrococcales > Intrasporangiaceae > Lapillicoccus > Lapillicoccus sp. The sequence goes on from NZ_JBKJPP010000151.1 coordinate 12,294, forward strand.
AGGGCCGCGCACTCGCCCACCTCGACCCCGCCACCTCAGCCGTCGCCGTCGGCTCCGACATCTGGCCCCACGGGCGCTGGCGCATCGACGTGCCCGGCACCGCGAACCACGCGGGCACGACCCGCCTCGAGGACCGCCGCGACGCCATGCTCGGGTATGCCGAGGCCGTCCTCGCCGCACGCGAGGTCGCCACCGCGCGGGGCTGCGTCGCGACGATGGGCAAGATCCGCGTGGAGCCGAACGGGGTGAATGCCATCGCGAGCCACGTCACCGGCTGGCTCGACGCCCGGGGAGCCGACGAGGGTGCGGTCCGGGCGGCGGTCGTCGACCTCGCCGCGTTCGCGCAGGCCCGCGGCGCGACGCTGACCGAAGAGTCCTGGACCGGGGCGACCCGGTTCGCGCCCGACCTCGTGCGACGGCTCGCCGACACCCTCGGCCCGTCGACACCGGTCCTCGGCACCGGCGCGGGCCACGACGCCGGCATCCTCTCGGCGCACGGCATCCCGTCGGCCATGCTCTTCGTCCGCAACCCCACCGGGGTGTCCCACTCACCGCAGGAGCACGCCGAGCGGGCCGACTGCCATGCCGGCGTCGCGGCCCTGACCCGGGTCCTGGCCGACCTGACGGAGGCCTCATGACGACCTACTGGGCCGAGCACGCCTGGCTGCCTACGGGACTCGCCACCTCGGTGCGGCTGACCATCGAGGGCGACCGTTTCGCCAAGGTCGAGGCCAAGGCCCACGCCGGGCCCGGCGATGTGCGACTCCCCGGGGTCGTCCTGCCCGGCCTGGCCAACACCCACAGCCACGCCTTCCATCGCGCGCTGCGCGGGCGCACCCACGGCGGCTCGGGCAACTTCTGGACCTGGCGCGAGCAGATGTATGCCGTGACGAAGCGGCTGACGCCGGAGACCTACCTCGCGCTCGCGCGGGCGACCTACGCCGAGATGGCCCTCGCCGGGATCACGGTGGTGGGGGAGTTCCACTACGTGCACCGCGGCCCCGGTGGCACGGCATACGCCGAACCCAACGCGATGGGCGAGGCGTTGGCCCAGGCTGCGGCCGACGCGGGGATCCGGATCACCCTGCTCGACACGTGCTACCTCGCCGGTGGGCTGACCGGGGACGGCCACCTCGCCCCGGACGCCGTCCAGCAGCGCTTCTCCGACGGCTCGATCGACAGCTGGCACGAGCGGATGTCGTCCCGTCGCGCCGCCGCCCACGTGCGGCTCGGTGCCGCGATCCACTCGGTGCGGGCCGTGCCGCGCGACGACCTCAAGACGGCCGCCGGGCTCATCGAGGACCAGCCGCTGCACATCCACCTCTCCGAGCAGCCGGCCGAGAACATGGCCTGCGAGGTCTTCTACGGCTGCACGCCGACCCAGCTGCTCGACGACGCGGGGGTCCTGCGGCCGGACCTCACAGCCGTGCACGCGACCCACCTCAGCGACGGCGACATCGACCTGCTCGGGCGCGCGTCGAGCCAGGCCGCGTTCTGTCCCACGACCGAGCGTGACCTCGGTGACGGGATCGGTCCTGCACGAGAGCTCGCGGACGCCGGGGTGAGCCTGACCCTCGGCTCCGACCAGCACGCGGTGATCGACCCCTTCGAGGAGATGCGCGGCCTGGAGATGCACGAGCGGCTCCGGGCCCTCGAACGGGGCCGGTTCACCCCGCACGAGCTGCTGCGCGTGGCGAGCGCCAACGGCTACCGCAGCCTCGGCTGGTTCGGGGGCGGGGTCCTCGCGGCCGGCGCCCTCGCCGACTTCGTCGTCGTCCGCGACGACACCGTGCGCACCGTCGGCAGCAGGGCGAGCCAGATCATCTACTCCGCCACCGCGGCCGACGTCGACACCGTGATGGTCGGTGGGCGTCTCGTCGTCGAGCGTCGCGAGCACCTGCGGCTCGGCCCGATCGCCCCGCTCTTCCGCGACGCCTTCGACGTCCTGCGGGACGACGGGTGACCGTGCTCGTCACCGGGATCGGTGAGCTCGCGACCCTCGACGACACCACCGATGGTGCCGACCACACGGAGGGGCTCGGACTGCTCCACGACGCTGCCGTCGTCGTCGACGAGCACGACGAGGTCCTCTGGGTCGGACCCGCGGCCGAGGCACCCGCTGCCGACAGCCGCACCGACCTCGGGGGCCGGGCCGTCGTCCCCGCCTTCGTGGACTCGCACACGCACCTCGTCTTCGCCGGCGACCGCGGGCCGGAGTTCGCCGCCCGGATGACCGGCACGGCATACGACGGGGATGGGATCGCGACGACGGTGGCCGCGACGCGCGGGGCCACCGACGACCAGCTGCGCGCCCTCATCCGCGGCCGTGTCGCGGAAATGCGGGCGCAGGGGACCAACGTGGTCGAGATCAAGTCGGGCTACGGGCTCACCCTCGAGGGCGAGACGCGGGCGATGCGGCTGGCCCGGGAGGTCACCGACGAGGTCACCTTCCTCGGGGGCCACGTGGTGCCGCCAGAGTTCCGCTCTCGCAGAGACGAATACGTCGACCTCGTCACCGGCCCGATGCTGGCTGCCGCCGGTGACTTCGCCCGCTGGATCGACGTCTTCTGCGAGCCGCACAGCCCGCACGCGTTCACCGCGGAGGAGGCCCGGACCATCCTGACGGCAGGCGCCGCAGCCGGGCTCGGGCTCCGGGTCCACGGCAACCAGCTCGGCCACGGCCCCGGCGTCCAGCTGGCCGTCGAGCTCGGCGCCGCGAGCGTCGACCACTGCACCCACCTCTCGTCCGCCGACGTCGACGCCCTGGCCGGCACGGCGGGCGCCACGGTCGCGACACTGCTGCCCGGCGTCGAGTTCTCGACCCGCTCGCGCTATCCCGACGCCCGCGCCCTGCTCCGCGCCGGGGTCTCGATCGCGTTGGCCACGGACTGCAACCCGGGCACCTGCTACTCCTCGTCGATGCCGTTCGTCATCGCCGTGGCCGTGCGGGAGATGGGGCTCAGCCCGGCGGAGGCGCTGCGGGCGGCGACGGTCGGGGCCGCGGCCTCGTTGCGCCGGCGAGACATCGGTCGCATCGCCCTGGGGACACGCCCCGGGTTGACCGTCCTCGATGCCCCGTCGCACCTCCACCTGGCATATCGTCCAGGGGTGCCTCTCGCCCGACTTCTCGACCTCACCCCCATGCGCTGACGTGCCGGACGACACGCTCGGCTTGGTCCGCTTCGACGACCGCCCCGCCACCAGGTGGCGCAACGGCCGCGGCTCGACCCGTGAGGTGGCCAAGCGCCTCCTCGGCGTGGTTGGCCCGGACTTCGTCTGGCGGCTCAGCGTCGCCGAGGTGACCGAGGACGCGGAGTTCTCGACCTTCCCGGGCGTCGAGCGCACGGCCACGGTGATCGACGGCGCGGGTCTGGGGCTCACCGTCGACGGCCACGACCACCAGATGAGACCCCACGAGCCGTTCGCGTTCGACGGCGAGGCGCGGACCCTGGCCCGCCCGACGTCCGGACCGGTCCGCATGCTCAATGTCATGACCAAGCGCAACCGGATGAGCGCGCGGGTCCGCATCGAGGACCTGTCGGACGGCAGGCCCATCACCATCGCCGGCGCCACCGTGTTCGTGCAGCTCACCGGCGCGTCGACGGTCTGCTCCGCGGAGGGATCGTGCGCCGACCTCGGGCCGCTCGACGCGCTGACCCCTCGACCGCGGGTCCGGTTGATCGCGGGCACGGGCACGGTGGCCGTGGTGCGGATGCAGAACTTCCGCGCCTACCGCGCCTCGGACTAGCCGGGTGGCAGCGTGGCGTTCTCCGTTCTGGTGAGCGAGCCCGGTTGGCGTGCCGAGGCCGATCGATGGATCTTTGCGAGGCTGCAGGAAGCCGCGCTGAGTCCGGTCGGCCCGCCGGAGCAGCGCCGCATCCGGCCGTGGTCCACCCACTGGGTCGTGCCCACCAGCGGTGGCCGGGTCTGGTTCAAGGCCAACTGCCCGGACCTGTCGTTTGAGCCTGCCCTGCAGCAGCTGCTTGCCGAGCTGGCCCCCGGCCGCGTCGAGACCCCCATCGCCGTCGAGGACTCGCGCGGCTGGATGCTGACCTGGGACCGCGGCGACACCCTGGCCGCGCGTCACGAGCCGACGCTCGCCGAATGGTGCGCGATCGTGCAGGAGGCCGGCGACGTGCAGCGCCGCGCCGCCGGCGCGCGGGAGCAGGTGCTGTCGACCGGCGTGCACGACTGCTCGCCAGGGACCGTGCCCGAGCGTTTCGACGCCCTCCTCGCCCGGTATGCCGCTCTCGACCCGCGGCACCCCTCGCACGTCACGGCAGGCCAGCTCACGCAGTTCCGGGCCGTCCGGCCGTCGGTCGTCGACGCCGCTGCTGCACTGGCGCAGTCCCCGTTGCCCGCGACGGTCAACCACGGGGACCTGCACCCCGGCAACGTGCTCGTCGTGGACGGCTGCCTTCGCCTCTTCGACTTCGGGGACGCCCAGTGGGCCGCCGCACCCGAGGTCCTCGGGGCACTGTGGGCATGGCTCACCCGCCGGACGCACCACCCATGGCGGACGGTCTTTGCGGCCTACGCCGAGGTCTGGAGCGACGTGGTCACCCCTGCAGAGCTCGACCACCTGGTCGCGGCCGCGATGCTCACCCTGCCCGTGAACCGCTCCATGACCTGGTGGTCCGCCACGCGCCAGACCACGACAGCGGAACGGGCCGAATGGGGCGATGCTCCGCTTTCACAGCTGAGCCACCTCCTGCGGCCTTGGCCCTGACCTGGCCTGCGGAACGCCCCAGCCGCACCTGGACCCGGCTAGCTCTTGAGGAACTTCTTGGGCGGGTGCCCGGCCGACTTCGCGTAGTACTGCGCGGCCTTGCGCTCGGCTGCGACCCGCGCTGCCTGGACCACGAAGCCGGTGATCGCCGCGAAGAGCAGCGCTTCCTTCCAGTCGACCTCGTCGAGGTTGTTGGGGTCGTTGGGAGCCGGGTGCCCCGACGCCACCTGCCAGCCCTTGCTCACCAGCTTGTTCGCCACGGTGCCGGCCAGGATTGCCGCGCCGGTGCCGAGCACCTTCCATGCCAACGAGCCCATCTGAGGGTCCTCCAGTCGCTCGGGTCGTGATACCCACCGACTCTTCCACGGCGGTGGGGGTAAAGTCACTTCACGAACGACAGGGGAGCGCCCCACAGCGCTGAGAGTGCGGTCCGCCGCAGACCCTCGAACCTGCTCCGGCTAGCACCGGCGAAGGGAGTCGGGAGATCTCAGGTGTGCTCCCGGCATACCCCCATCGAGGTATGCCGGGAGGGCACCTCCCCGAGGTATCCACCGGAACGCCGGACACCACGGGAAAGAAGCACATCATGAGCACGAGACCCCCTGACCGGCTGCAGCACGCAGCCCGTGCAGGCAGGACCATCCTCGCCACCGCGCCCCTCCGCCGCTGGCGCACCATCGACCTGATCACCTGCGCCTTCCTCGGCGTCGCCTTCGGGGTCGTCTACTGGGCGTGGGGCATCGCCTACGCGGGCCCCAACACCGCCATCTCCACGGGCTTTCCGCCCCTGGGCGCGCTGACCAACTGGCCATGGCTCATGGCGGGCGTCGTCGGCGGGCTGATCATCCGGCGGCCGGGGGCGGCGTTCTTCGCCGAGCTGCTCGCTGCCGTCGTCTCGATGCTGGTCGGCACCCAGTGGGGCGCCGCGACCTTCTGGTCCGGCGCCATCGAGGGCCTCGGGGTCGAGCTGGGGTTCGCGATCCTCGCCTACCGCTCGTTCGGCCCGCTCGCCGCGGCGCTGGCCGGCGCCCTGTCGGGGGCGTTCGAGGCCGTGTTCGAGTGGTACAGCTACTGGACCGACTGGGCCTGGGACTACAAGCTCGCCTACCTCGGGCTGCTCGCGGCGTCGGGGGCCGTCCTTGCCGGGCTGCTGTCGTGGGCGCTGACCCGGGCGCTCGCCGCGGGCGGGGCGCTCCAGGCCTTCCCGCCCGGCCAGGAGCTGCGCGAGGCCAGCAGGGCCGGCTGAACCGGCCCGACGCGGGAGGGCGCGGGGGCGCCGCGATCGAGGTCTCGCACCTCACGTGGCGCCCCTACGGACGTGCCCGCCCGGTCCTCGACGACCTCTCCCTGCAGATCCACGCGGGGCAACGGGTCCTCCTCGTCGGACCGAGCGGGTCGGGCAAGTCCACCCTCCTGAGAGCTCTGGCCGGTCTGCTCCTCACCGCCGACGCCGGCGACCTGTCCGGTTCGGTGGACATCGACGGCTCCGGCCCGCAGGCGGCGCCGGGACGGGTCGGCCTCGTCCTGCAGGACCCGGGCGCGGGCGTCGTCGCGTCCAGCCTGCGCCGCGACGTGGCCTTCGGCCTCGAGAACGTCGGTATGCCGCGGGGCGAGATGCCCACGCACGTCGCGGAGGCGTTGCGGGCCGTGCGGCTGGAGATGGACCCGGAGGCGTCGACGTCGTCGCTCTCCGGTGGCGAGCACCAGAGGCTGGCCATCGCGGGGGCGCTCGCGATGGCGCCGACCGTGCTGCTGCTCGACGAGCCGACGGCAATGCTCGACCGCGACAACGCCGAGGGGGTGCGCCGGGTCGTCGACGACGTCGTGCGCGCCCGCGGGCTGACGCTGGTCGTCGTCGAGCACCGGCTCGAGCCGTGGGTCGATCTCGTCGACCGAGTCGTGGTCCTCGACGCCGCGGGGGCGGTCGTCGCGGACGGACCACCGCGTCAAATCATCGCCGAGCAGGGCGAGCTCCTGCTCGCCCAGGGCATCTGGGTGCCGGGGTTCCCCGACCCGGAGGCCTTGGACCTCACCGGGTTGTTCGACACCGGGTTGTTCGACACCGGGTTGCCCGATGCGGCGTCGGTAGTCCCGCGCCGGGCGGTGGTGGTGTCCGCGCGCGACGTGACGCTGCGGCATACCTCCCGGCCGTTGAACGGCTCCGCCCGGATCACGACCGCTTTCCGGGGCGTCGATCTCGACGTCCGCGCGGGGGAGGCCGTCGCCCTCGTCGGCCCGAGCGGCTCAGGGAAGTCCTCCCTGTTGCGTGTGCTCGGCGGACTGGTGGCGCCCACGTCGGGCGAGGTGGGCGTCCACCCGTCGCTGGGGTCCGGAGAGCCGTCGTCGTCGCCGTCGTCGTGGCCGTCCGTCGAGCTGGCCCGGGCCGTTGCCTGGGTGCCCCAGTCGGCCGCGAGCACGGTGATCGCCCGGACGGTGCTGGACGAGGTCCTGACCACCCCGCGGGCCGTCGGGCTCGCCGACGCGGTGGCCCGCGAGCGGGCTGCCCTGCTGATCGAGCGGCTCGGCCTGGCGGGTCTCGAGCAGGTCGACCCCCGTCAGCTGTCCGGAGGTGAGCAACGTCGGCTGGCGATCGCTGCAGCCGTGGCACACCAGCCGGCGATCGTCCTGGCCGACGAGCCGACCGTCGGCCAGGACCGACTGACCTGGGCGGCCGTGATGGGCGTGCTGCTGGCGGTCAGGGAGGCCGGGTCGGCGCTGGTCGTGACCACCCACGACGACGGGGTGCGGGTCCGGGCCGACACGACCCTCACCCTGGTGCCCCAAACGCGCACGCCTGAGACGTCCGGAGGTCAGTCCTCGCCACCCGAGCGCAGTGCTGCACCCGAGCGCAGCACTCGGCCCCTGGCCGCTCGGGCCGGGCCGCTCGCGCTGGTCCTGGCGAGTCTCCTGGTCCTGCCGTTGCCGGGTCTGCTCGACACCTGGCGCCAGGCGCTCACGGTGCTCGCCGTCGAGGGCGTGCTCGCCGTCATGGCCCTCTGGGCTCCGCGCCGGCCTGACGAGCGCGCGGGCAGGCGACCCGGCGGCCGGCTGCGCGGCGTCCTGGTGCGCGGGGGTCGGCTGCGCGGCGTGCTGGTGCGTATCGCCCCCGCCCTGCTCGGCGTCCTCGGCGTCGGGTGGTCGGCCTGGTTGCTGGGAGGCCACGACCTCGAGATCGCGGCCGGTGCGGCGCTGCGGGTGCTCGCGATCGTCGTGCCCTCGATCGTCCTCATGCCCTTCGTCGACCCCGACGCCCTGGGCGACCACCTCGCCCAACGCCTGCACCTGCCGGCCCGACCCGTCGTCGCGGCGACGGCTGCGCTGCAACGGTTCCAGTCCTTCGGGCGGCTGTGGTCGGAGCTGACCCTCGCACGACGGGTGCGGGGGGTCGGCGCCGGCCGGTCGTGGGCGGGTCGCTTCCGCGAGCTCGCCGCGGTGACCTTCGAGCTGTTCGTCAGTGTCCTCGGGCAGGCGGGGCGGCTCGCGCTCGCCATGGACGCGCGGGGTTTCGCCGCAGCGACCCGCCGCACCTGGGCCGGGCCGGCGCCGTGGGGCGCGGCCGACGGGCTGGTCCTGCTGGGAGGCCTGCTCGTCGTCGCGGCGGCCGTCGCCGCGCGTCTCCTCCTGTCCCCCGGTTGACCGCCCGGACGTGTCACGGACGCACTGCAGCAGGGGAGCGGGCCGCGGTTAGCCTGACCCGGTGCGCCTCCTCCTCATCCGGCACGGCGAGACCTCGTCAAACGTGGCCCGCCTGCTCGACACCGCCGTCCCCGGTGCCGACCTCACCGACACCGGCCGTGCGCAGGCCGAGCAGCTCGTCGACACGCTCGAGCAGCAGCCCCTCGACGCCATCTACGTCTCCGACCTCGTCCGCACCCACCAGACGGCGGCCCCGCTGGCCGCTGACCGGCGGCTGCGGCCCGTCATGCGGGCCGGGCTGCGCGAGATCCAGGCGGGGGACTACGAGATGACGCCGCCCGGGCGGGGATGGGACGCCTACCTCGGGGTCCTCTACCGCTGGGCCGACGGCGACGTCGACGCGCGGATCCCCGGCGGCGAGAGCGGCGTCGAGCTGTTCTCCCGATTCGACGCGGTCGTCGCCGAGGTCGCGGCCG
>NZ_JBKJPP010000198.1:0-3775 GCF_046595215.1 Lapillicoccus sp.
TGGAAGCCGAACCGTGCGCGCCCTCCATGATCTGCACCAGACCGCGGTATGACGTCGGCCACCGCCGCGAGCCACCGACTTGGAGATGATGCTGGAGTAGGTGTTCGGGGCTGCGTGCAGCGAGTCCGACTTGTAGATCGGGGCGGTGCAGCCCTCGACGTAGTGCACGTCGGAGCCTTCGTCGGCGATGATCAGGGTCCGCTCGAACTGGCCCATGTTCTCGGTGTTGATCCGGAAGTAGGCCTGCAACGGGATGTCGACCTTGACACCCGACGGGACGTAGATGAAGGAGCCACCTGACGACACCGACGTGTTGAGCGAGGCGAACTTGTTGTCACCAAACGGGATCACCGAGGTGATGTACTCGCGGAACAGGTCCTCATACTCACGAAGGCCGGTGTCCGTGTCGACGAAGATGACACCCTGCTCGGCCAGGTCCTCACGGATCTGGTGGTAGACGACCTCAGACTCGTACTGCGCGGCCACACCGCCCACGAGCCGTTGCTTCTCGGCCTCGGGGAGGCCCAGACTGTCGTAGGTGTTCCTGATGTCCTCGGGCAGTTCCTCCCATGAGGTGGCCTGCTTCTCGGTGGACTTCACGAAGTACTTGATGTTTTGGAAGTCGATGCCGGTCAGGTCAGAGCCCCAGGTGGGCATGGGCTTCTTGCCGAAGAGTTTCAGGCCTTTGAGGCGCAGGTCAAGCATCCACTGGGGCTCGTTCTTGCGGCCCGAGATGTCGCGCACGACCTCCTCGCTCAGGCCTCGACGAGCAGACACACCGGCAGCATCGCTGTCGGACCAGCCGAACTTGTAGTTCCCGAGGTCCTTCAGACCCGGGTTACGCTCCTCAACGGTGCCGAGCTCTTCAACGGTACTGCTCATTGCCTGGACCCTTCATCAGAGATCGTCGTGCCTTTGGGTGCCTTAAGTGCCGCGATCGCCCGCACGGGCACAGCGCTCATGGGGATGAACGTGGTGCAGGCATGCTCGCCATGGGCCGCGTCGCCCCGACTGGTCGGGTGAAGGCGATCGCGGACAGCTGCGAGCATCAGGCCCAGGCGAAAGGCGAGGGTGGGAACGATGCTCGGAGATCGCCTGCCGGACCCGGTCCCGGGTCCGCGCACCAAGACCCTGCGGCTCCGGGTTGGACCCGTCCGCAGCGTCAGGGCCCTCGGGACCCTGAGAAACAGGGTGGTCAGCGAATAACACAACAAGAGTGTGACCTAATTCGGCCCGGCTATCTAGTCAGAGGCGCCTTGCACGGACGTGACACCGGTCATACAGCGCAAAGTCCTATCTTTCGCCCGTGACCGAGGCCGTGACCGTGCGCGAGCTGACCAAGCGATTTGGCGCAACCACTGCCCTCAGGGCGTGATCTGCACCGCTCGCTATGGCAGTTGACCGCGGTCCTGGTGCTCAACGGTGCCGGCAAGACGACCACCATCGAATGTGCTGAGGGTCTGCAACGCCCCGACGCCGGCGAGGTCCGCGGAGGTTGTCCCGGCCTCTCGTAGAAGTTGAGATGGCGATCTCCCGCCTGACCACGCCCTTATCGCCGCAGGTTCGGCTCCGCCCAAGCCCAGCGAGCTGCTCGGCTCGGCCGCGATGACCCAGACCCTGCGTGAGCTGGAGTCCCGCTTCGACGTGGTGATCATCAACAGCACCTCCGTTGCTGCCCGTGACCGACACTGCCGTGGTGAGCACCATCGCCTGCGGGACCTTCGTGGTGGGCGGCATTGGACTTGGTCGACCGCGACCACCTGGCCAGATCAGTGCAGCCCCTGGCCCCCGTCAAGGTTCATGCCCTGGGACTTGTCCTCAACCTGCTACCGACCAAGAGCGCCGACTACTACTACCGCGGCTATGCTCAGGAGTCGCCGCGGTAGCGCGCGAAGGAGCGTGAACGGGCCGGTTCCTGACCTGGAGTCACGCCTAACGCTGCCTGTTCGTCATCTCAACGCTGGACGATCTCCTCCTGGTTGGCGCTGAGACCGTCGACCAGGCACACGGCATCGAGGGCGGTGTTGCGCTTGAGGACGGCCAGGGCGATCGGGCCGAGCTTGTGGTGCAGCGCCACCGACGTCAGGCGACCGACGACTCTGCCCTCGACCTCGATCTCGGAGCCGCGTTCGAGCAGAGTGTGACCGGACCCGTCGAGGTGCAGGAACACCCCCTGCGCGGCGGCCGGCCGAGGTTATGAACGCGAGCCACGGTCTCCTGCGCGCGATAGCAGCCCTTGTGCAGATGCACCGCCGTGCGCAGCCAGTCGAGCTCGTGCGGGATCGTGCGGTGGTCGGTCTCGAAACCCAGGCGCGGACGCCATGCGGCAATGCGTAGCGCCTCGGCTACCCACATCCCCGCCATCGGCCGGTCACCGATCGCCGCCTCGAGCTGGTCTCGAGGGACGATCAGCTCGCGCCAGCGGCGCTCGCTTCCTGGGTGCTGGGCCGGTTCAACCGCCGCGCTGTATGCCGCAGTGTCGCCGACCATGAGCGGCCACGGGTCACTCCAAGCCAAGGGCTCCGCCGCCGAGGTCTCGGAGCGGATCGGCTCACCGATGACGGCTTAGTCGGCACTGACGTCGGCGACATCGACGTGCAGCATGAAACGCATTGAGTCCAGCCAGGCCAGGAGCGCCGGAGTGGTGCCGGGCTCGACCGTGACCCAGGTGGTCTCGCCGTCGTCGACGAGGTGCAGCTCGTGCTCGATGTGCCCCTTGGGGCTGAGCACCAGCGTCTCTGCGGAGGTGCGCGGAGCCAGCCCGGTCAGCATCTGGGTGGTGATCAAGTGCAGCCAGGAAAGGCGGTCCGGCCCGGTGATGGTCAGGACCCCACGGTGTGACAGGTCGACTGCGGCCAGTCCCTCGACCAGGAGGTGCTGCTCACGCAACGGGTCGCCGTAGTGCGCGGCAACGGCAGCGGCAACGCCCTGCCCCGCCACGGCTCCGTGCCGGCTCAGCAACGGGCTAGACGCCGCCACCTCAGTGGGGCTCACGGGGTTGCCTGGGCTGGGGTTGTCTGAGCCGAACATGCTTCGCACCATCCGTGTACCGCCATGTGTTTCACATCTGCCACAAAGCCGTGACAGGTCAAAGGATTCCCCACGAACGGGTCGGCCGTGGCGACCGCGCTCTCGATCACGGCCCGCCGGACAGGCACACAAGGTGCACATGGTCGGCAAGGTCGGCCAGGTGATAAGCCGGCGAGCGGTGGTCAAGATGCGTGTGAGAGACCACGCCCATCTCCTGGAGCGCCTACCCCGTCACCTTGTCGGCAGCCCAGACGCTCGGCATAGCGGCCAAAGCCATCGAGCTGAGCATTAACGGCACCTCAACGAAGTAGGTCCGAGGTTTGATCGCAAGCTAAGATGACAAACCCGGATCAGGTATCGCCTTCACACGCTGCGACCGAGAAGTCGACCGCTCGATGACCGACGGCCCTGAAACCTGGCGCGTGATGGGTCAACGCCGTCCGCCCGAATGAGGAGGCACATCGTGGGCCAGAACGTCGCGCAGAAGCTCATCGCAGCCCATCTCGTGTCCGGGCAGATGACCCCTGGGGACGAGATCGCGCTTCGGGTCGACCAGACGCTCACCCAGGACGCCACCGGCACGATGGTCATGCTCGAGCTGGAGGCGCTCGGCCTGGACAGGGTCCGCACGGAGGTGTCGGTGCAGTATGTCGACCACAACCTGCTACAGACCGACAGCAAGAACGCCGAGGACCACGACTTCCTGCGCTCGGCCTGTCAACGGTTCGGGCTCTGGTACTCCAAG
>NZ_JBKJPP010000173.1:0-6252 GCF_046595215.1 Lapillicoccus sp.
GAAGAACTCCGTGCTCTTCAAGGACCCCCGCGACCCACGAATCACCCGGGTGGGGCGAGTCCTTCGGAAGTATTCGCTCGACGAGCTCCCGCAGCTGATCAATGTCCTGCTCGGTGAGATGTCCCTGGTCGGCCCTCGCCCGCCGCTGGCCTGTGAGGTCGAGAAGTACGATCCTGACGCGGTCCAGCGACTGCGGGTCCGCCCCGGCATGACCGGGCTGTGGCAGATCAGCGGCCGCAGCGACCTTACATGGGAGCAGTCGCTCCGGCTTGACCTTTGGTACGTCGACAACTGGTCACCCGTGTTGGACCTTCAGATTCTTGTCCGGACAGCCAAGGCCGTCGTCGGGGGTGGCGGAGCGTACTGACGTCCGGGGGCCGTCCCGCCCGTGTCTGCAGCAGAGTTCGAGTCCGAAACAGGAGGTGAGGAAGGTGCCGGTGAGCACGCAGGCACCCGCACAGGCGGAGGGACGTCCGGAAGCCGTTGCCCACAGCATGCGAGTGGCACGGTGGCTTGCCGTCGAACGCGCCGTGGCGTTGGCTGCGACGTTCACGGCGCCCATCTCCCTGTTCGTCGTCTCGGGGCTGCGCCTTGGCGGTGCCGTCGCGCTGCTGCTCTGCCCCTTCTGGATCTCATCCCTGAGGCGCTATTCCCATGGGCGGGCCTTCATCGTTTTCGGCCTCGTGGCATGGGTGTCCGGCCTTTTCCTGACCGAGGCCCGACGCGGCTCGCTCTTTGTCAACGACAGCAACGCCCACTTCCAGAGCCTCGACGTGCTCGGGTTCCTCGCCGTGGTCGGCCTGCTCCTCTGGGCTCGGATCGTGCTGTCGACCCGGACCGTCGGGATCGTCTACGGCGTGGCTATGGTGATCTCGATCCCTTTGAACCTCCCTGCCGCATCTGCCAACTATTGGAAGTTCGCGGTGGCCCTACCCTTGACGGTGCTGCTGCTGTCGGTGCTCGGGGGACGACGACGCTCGCGACTGTGGCCTGAGATACTCGGTCTGATCGTGCTGCTGTTCGCGTCCGTGAAGTTCGACTCCCGCTCGATGGCCGCCGCCCTCGCCTTCGCCATCGGCCTCGTGGCCTGGCAGAAGCGGCCGGTCACCCGGGCTTCGGCGAGATGGTGGGGTTGGTCCGCTGCGGTTCTGGCAATCACCGGGATCGGCTTGTACTTCCTCGGGACGGGCTTGCTCGTCAGCGGCGCCCTCGGCGCGGAGACCCAGCAGCGGACGATCCGGCAGGTCGAGACCTCCGGTTCACTACTGCTCGGTGGCCGGCCGGAGATCATGGCCACGGTGGCACTCATGAGTGAGGTCCCGTTGGGGTTCGGCTACGGCGTGCAGGTCGATACGACCCTACTCAACGACGTCAAGACGTCGATGCAGACGATCAACTACCAGACTGTGGAGAACAAGTACGTGGACGTCTTCATGTTCGGTCAGGCCATCGAGCTCCACTCGACGGTCGCCGACCTGTGGGCAATGTGCGGGGTCATGGGGGCCGCTCTCGGGCTCTTCGCGGTGGTGGCTCTCGTGCGCGGAGTGGTCGAGGGAGTCCAACGACGGCAGGCGCGAGCCGTCGCCCTCCTGCTGGCAGTCTGGGCCCTCTTCGAACTCGGCTTCGGCCCGTTCTACTCCGCTGTCACGGGCCTCAGCCTGGCCCTCGCTCTGAACTTTTCCACGAACGAGCCCGAGACCTCAGTGCACGGCCGCCGGCTGACTCAGCCGCGCAGAGACCTCAAGGAATAACAATATGCGCACGTCTGACGCGATGACCATCATCCGACGCAGCTGGGTCACGTTCGCTGCATCGGTGCTCCTTGGTCTCGGTTTGGGCGCTCTCGTCCACCAGTTGACGCCGCCCAACTTCGTGTCGGCGGTGGACTTCTACGTCTCAACGCCGACGTCGAAGGACGGCAACCTCTCAGCGGCGAGCCAGTTCGCCCAGACCCGCGTCGACACGTACGTAGGGTTGATGTCCTCGGACTACATCGCGGCCCGCGTCGTCGCCTCGTCTGGTGTCGACCTCCTCCCAAGCGAAGTCCGTCGGTCGATCGCGGCCACCAACCGCCTCAACACCGTCGTCATCTCGGCCACGGTCACCTCCGGGTCAAAGGAGACGTCGGCCGCCCTCGCCAAGGGGCTCGCTGCGGTGATGGGTCCTGCGGTGTCCAATCTGGACAACGTCGGTGAGGTCAAGGCCGTCCAGATCGACGTCATCTCGGGCCCTACCGAGCCGGTCGAGTCCAGGCCAGGGCTGCTGACGAGCCTGGCGGTGGGGCTGGCCGCCGGGCTGTTGTTCGGGATGCTCTTCGCCGTCGCGCTCCAGGTGGTGCGGCCCCGGGTGACCGAAATTGACGACGTGACCCGGCTGACCTCTACGGGCCTGCTGGGCACGGTCGAGGTTCCCAGTGCGGGGGGTCGCCCCAAGGGAGCCGCCCAGGCACACGGCTTCCGCAAGGTCCGCTCAGCCCTGCGAGCCGAGGACGCCGAGACCCGACAGCAGGTGCTGACCGTAATGTCGGCCGTGGAGGGAGAGGGACACGCGGCGGTGGCGGCAGGGATCGCTGGGAGTCTGGCAGAGTTGGGCGACCGGGTCCTACTCGTCGACACGGACGGCCGCACGCCCACGGGTGACGGAGCGAAGGGCCAAGACCAGCTCTCCCAGGTGCTCAGCGGCGCGATGTCCCTGTCCGAGAGCACTTCGGGGAGTGCAGACGTCCCCGGGCTGAGCACCATCGGAAGTATGGCGCGCGACGACTCTTCGGCGCTGACCCCTCGCACGATCGCGGCCTTCGTCAAGCAGGCGCGGCACGACTACGACCACGTGGTGATCACCGCCCCGCCACTCGACGCCAGCGCCAACGCGACAATGTTGGCCCGACAGTCCGACGGGGTGATCCTCGCGGTCCGGCTCGGGTCCCCCTCGCCCGAAGCGCTGGAGTCGGCGAGCCGGCAGGTCAGGGTCGCGGGCGGGACTCTGATCGGCGCCGTGATCACGCACGTCGATGGCCCGAGGCGGCGACGTGTATAAGCGGGCGGCGGTCGAGGGGACGCCCTGCCTGGGCTTGCGCGTTCGAGGCCCTTTGTCGCGACGTCTGCGGTCTCAAAGAGGAAGATTCGGCGGGAGATTGTGGGGAACTCCCTCAGGGTCATGGACTGCCGCATTATCCTTCGGTGGGGAATGGAGAGTCCGTAGGTCGGTTGAAGCTGTGGGCCCGGCGGCGGGGCTCCGATACCGGCAGGACCAGCGTTGGTCACCGGACGAGGGATGCACGCGAAGGTTGACGGGTCGCACCGGCGGGGGCCGAGGATGAAGGGGACAGTCATGGCGCGGGGCCTTGGGCTGACGCCGGCGAACGTAATGCGGAACGTCGTGCGCCCTCACCTCATCCTGCGGTGGTCCCTGGTCGGGGTCGTGGGGTGTGCGCTGCTCCTCGCGGGTTGCGCGAACTCGCCCACGGTTGTCGTCGCAGATGCCACTGCCAGACCAAACCCAGTCGCGGATGCCACTGCCGGACCAAACCCAGTCGCGGATGCCACTGCCGCACCAAAGCCACCCGTCAGCGTCTCGGCGGGCCCGGGCCAGGCTGCCCCCACTGGTTCGGTGACACGCCCCCCCGACCCCTTGGCACCCGTGCCTATCGCGCCGTCCGAGACCAGCGCGACGATCAAGGCTCCAGAAGCGGCATTCACCGCGCCGGCGACCTATCCGGACGGCCTCACCCTCGCAGTTCGGACCATCGACCAAGCGACGGAGACAGGGCAGGGTCGAGGGGTCTTCCCGGGGGCCCCCACGACGTCCTTCGCCCTTCACCTGACGAACGGCACCACAGCAGCCGTCGACCTGTCGCGTTCCGTCGTCGCGGCGGCATACGGCAGCCCCCGGCGCGTCGCCCAGGCCTCTTACGCGGGCGCGTCGCAGGATTTCGCCGGCACCCTGACGGCAGGGGAGAGCGCAGACGCCATCTACATCTTTTCGATCCCCACCGGCGAGCTGGGGAACGTCTATCTCACCGTGAACATCGGCGGGCAGCACGCGGCCGCCACCTTCGCGGGAAGGGCCACGTCCCGATGATCTCCCTCGGCATCGTGCCCAGGCCCACGCGGGCGAAGACCGCTCGGGTCATGGCTCACGGACCCTCTTGTCGTCCAACGCTCATTTTCCGACCAAGGAGCACCCCATGGCCATCATGACGAGTCGCTGTGTGCGGCTCCTGCTCACGGGCCTCTTGGCGGTCGCCCTCTCCACGTGGGGAGTCGCTTGGAGCGCTCCGGTCGCCGTGGCCGACACCGCGCCGACGGCCGGTGGAGGAATCCCGGCCGGGACGACCGATCCGGCGACCGTGTCGGCCGACGGCCTGCCGACCTGGCAGATCAACGGCGTCGTCTGGGCCCAGGTCGTCGTCGGCAACACCGTCTACGTCACGGGCAGCTTCACAGCGGCGCGCCCGCCGGGCGCCGCCGTGGGAAGTGCCTCCGAGGTGGCCGCCGGCAATCTTCTCGCCTACGACATCACCACGGGTGAGCGCATCGCATCGTTCAACCACACGCTGAACGCTCAGGGGATGGCGATCGAGAGGTCCGCCGATGGATCGCGCATCTATGTCGGTGGCGACTTCACGACGGTGGACGGGCAGCCGCGCGGCCACCTCGCAGCCTTCGACACCGCGATGGGTGCCCTCGTCTCGACTTTCGCTCCGACATTCAATTCGACCGTTCGGGCCATCGCGGTGGCCGGCAGCACCGTCTACGTCGGTGGCCAGTTCACCAGCCTCAACGGCGCCGCCCGAGGGTATGCCGCCTCGGTCCGGCTCGACGGGGCGACCGGCTCCTGGCGTCCGTGGGCCAACGATGGCTACGTCTGGGCCCTCCAACCGACTCCGGACGGCTCGAAGGTCGTCGTGGGTGGCCAGTTCTCGCAGCTCAACGGCGTCGCCGCCGCAGGTCAGGGCGCGGTCGACCCGGACACGGGCGTCTCTCAGGACACCGGGGTGACGAACCTTCCGTGGGCAGCGAGCAAGCTGATGACCGCCACCCCCGGCGGAGCGATCGACTCGCTGAAGACGGACGGACAGCTGATTTGGGGGTCTGCCTGGGCCTTCGGCTCCCCCTCGAACTTCGAAGGGGCGTTTGCGGCGCGACCGAGCGACGGGTCGGTCGTCTGGGCCAACGACTGCCATGGCGACACATACGACACCTACCAAACGGCTGGTGTGCTCTACCTCGTGGGACATCCTCATGACTGCACCATGATCGGTGGCTTCCCCGACACCAATCCGCGAGTCCGGTGGCAGCGGGCCATGGCTTTGACGACGGCGGCGACACTGACGAACGACGGTCCGGACAGTTATGGCTGGAACTACAAGGGCGTTCCCAGCGGCAAGATCCTCAATTGGTTCCCGGCCCTCGATGCGGGATCGTTTACGGGCCAGTTCCAGGGTGCGTGGACCGTCGAAGGCAACGACACCTATGTCGCCCTGGGCGGAGAGTTCCCGGCGGTGAACGGGGTCCTCCAGCAAGGCTTGACCCGGTTTGCCCTCAAGACGTCGGCACCCAACAAGTTCGGTCCTCAGTACTCGACCGACCCGGTCGCTCGCACGCTGTCTCCGACGGTGGCCAAGTCTCTGACGCCGGGGCTGGTGCGGGTGAGCTTTTCGACCGCTTGGGACCGTGACAATCAGCGTCTGACCTATCAGGTGATCCGCGACGGTGGCCCGGTCGTCTGCACTGCGAACGTCGACACGAACTTCTGGACCTTGCCCGATACGAGCTGCTCCGACACCGGGGCGCCGACCGGCAGCCACACCTACCAGGTAAAGATCTCGGATCCGCTCGGCAACACACTCATGAGCTCGGTGTCCAACGCCGTAAGCGCCGTGGCGGGGACCGCTCCGGCCTACGTGCGCGACACGGTGGACTTTGGGGGGACGCGTTACTGGCGGCTCGGAGAGGCTAGCGGCACGGTAGCGGCTGACGTGATCACCGGCGACGACGCCAGCCTGAAGGGAAACTACGCGCTGGGTCAGGCCGGGGTCCTGGCCGCCAATACCGCGGCTCGGTTCGGCCCTGCCACCGCGTTGAACGCGGCGGGCTTTGGCGTGACATCCACGTCCCAGCCAGGGCCCCAGACGCTGTCGATCGAGGCATGGTTCAAGACGACGACGACGACCGGCGGGAAGATCGTCGGATTCGGCAACGCGACCACGGACTCCAGCTCGTCGTATGACCGGCACGTCTACATGGACAA